>JAHFDQ010000036.1 GCA_023248915.1 Archangiaceae bacterium
AGCGTCGCCCGAGCAGATCCCAATCGCCGGGACGCAGGGCGCCGAAGGGACGGGCGAGCAGCACGCGCTCTAGGCCTTCTCGGGCTCCATCTTCGGGAGGCCCTCGAGGGCGTCGAGGATTTGCCGCTTGCTCTTCTTCTCTTGCTTGGGCGGAGCCACGACGCGCGGAGGCGGCTTCTCGCGGGTCAACTGACCGCCCTGCACAAGCACCTCGATGTCCGCGGCCTCGAGCGTCTCGTACTCGACAAGGGCGTCGGCGATGCGCACCAGCGACGCCTTGTTCTCGACGAGCACCGACTTGGCCGTCTCGTAGCAGCCGGTGATGATCTCGTGCACCTCGATGTCGATCTGCCGGGCCGTGTCCTCGGAGTAGTCGGGGCGCGAGGCGAAGTCGCGGCCGAGGAAGACTTCCTGCTGGCCGGACCCGAACGACAGGGGGCCCAGCTTTCGGCTCATGCCCCAGCGGGTCACCATCGCGCGGGCCAGCGCAGTGGCGCGTTCGATGTCGTTGGCCGCGCCGGCGCTCATCTCGTCGAACGTGAGCTCTTCGGCGATGCGCCCGCCAAGCAGCATGGAAAGATCGTCGAGGATTTGCCGGCGGTAGCGGTTGAGCTGGTCTTCTACCGGCAGCGACCAGGTCAGCCCCAGGGCCTGCCCGCGGGGAATGATGGTGACCTTGTGAATGGGGTCGCACCCGGGCAACAGCTTGCCGACCAGGGCGTGGCCGGCCTCGTGCACCGCGGTGTTCCTCTTCTCCTTCTCGCTCATGATCATCGACTTCCGCTCGGGGCCCATGAAGACCTTGTCCTTGGCGGATTCGAAGTCAGAGGTGTCTACACGTTCCTTGTTGTGGCGGGCCGCGAAGAGGGCGGCCTCGTTGACCAGGTTCTCGAGGTCGGCGCCCGTCATACCGGGGGTGCCGCGCGAGATCACCTCGAGGTCAACGTCCGTGGCCAGGGGCACCCGCTTGGTGTGCACCTTCAAGACGCCGAGGCGGCCCTTCAGGTCGGGGCGCGGCACCACGATGCGCCGGTCGAACCGGCCGGGGCGCTGCAGCGCGGGGTCGAGCACGTCGGGCCGGTTGGTGGCGGCGATGAGGATGACGCCCTCGTTCGACTCGAAGCCGTCCATCTCGACCAGGAGCTGGTTCAGGGTCTGTTCGCGTTCGTCGTGGCCGCAGCCCAGCCCGGCGCCGCGGTGCCGGCCGACCGCGTCGATCTCGTCGATGAAGATGATGCAGGGCGCGTTCTTCTTGCCCTGCTCGAACAGGTCTCGCACGCGCGAGGCGCCGACGCCGACGAACATCTCGACGAAGTCCGAGCCCGAGATTGAGAAGAAGGGCACCCCCGCCTCGCCCGCGACGGCCTTGGCGAGCAGCGTCTTGCCGGTGCCGGGAGGCCCCATCATCAAGACGCCCTTCGGAATGCGCCCGCCGAGCTTGGTGAACTTCTTGGGGTCTTTCAGGAAAGCGATGATCTCTTCGAGCTCTTCCTTGCACTCGTCGATGCCGGCCACGTCGGCGAAGGTGACCTTGTTGTGGCTCTCGGAGAGCAGCTTGGCCTTCGACTTGCCGAAGGTCATCGCCTTGCCGCCGGTGCCCTGCAACTGCCGCATGAAAAAGATGAAGAAGAGGAAGAGGAAGACGACCGGCATCCACTGGCTGATGATGGTGAGCCAGAGGCTGTTCTGCTCTTCCTTCTCGTACTTCACGTCGACCCCGTGATCGCGCAGGCGCTGCATCATGGTCGCGTCGGCCGCCGGGCCGGTGGTGCGGAACTTCTCGTTGGTGTCGGTGAAGAGGCCCGAGTAGGTGTTGCCCTTGACCGAGACGGCGGTCACCTTCTTCTCGTCGACCTTGCCGAGGAAGGCGGTGAAGGTCGGTTCCTGAGGTTCCTCTCCGCCCTTCGAGAAGAAATTGTAGAAGGCGACGAAGAGGACGATCAGGATGACCCAGAGGCCGATTGTCTTGTAGCTCGAACGCACGTCACTGACCCTTTCGCGACCGCCCTGTAACTCCTGGGCGCCCGCCGGTATTCGGGCGGGAATACCCCGCGAGTCTATAACGAAGCAGCCATCCACGCGCTTGCGCCGCGGGCGAAAGGTCGGCGGTCAGGTAGACCGGCCGGTCTCCGACGGTCCGCCTTGGCCGGTCAGGCCACACTCCGACCACCCACACGACTTCGCCGCGCGCGTCGCAGACGACCGGCACCCGGTCGCGTTCTTCCTCGGGCACGCGCTGATCGACGAGCACGTCCTGCAGCCGTCGGGCGCCGACCCTGTCGCCAGCCTGCCGGTGCCGCACCGCGAAGGGCAGCCGGGCACGGCCGGCCGCCGCGAAGAGCGCCGAAGTGCCCCGGGCGCTGCTCGCGCGGAGCACGAGGCCCGAGGGCGGGTCGAGCACCCCTGGGCCGTCGAGCTCGAGCGCCCGGAGGCCGGCGGAAGCCCGTCCCGCTGCCGGGGCGGCGACGACGCGCACCAGGCCTCCAGCGCAGCGCAGCGTGCAGCCGCGCGGCAGCGTGGCCGAACCGGACCGGTCGAGGGCCTGCAGGGACCGGGCGACGAGATCATGGTCGACCGCCAGTCGCTCTCCCTCGAGAAGCCGCACCAGCACGCGGCGGCGCAGCGCCGGCGCCAGCGCGCGCAGTCCGACCGCGTCGAGGCCGCCGGCGGGCATGCGCAGCCGCGCCAAGGCGTCGTCGGCGAGCTCGGCCAGGACGGCCTCGTCTTCGAGCGCCAGCGCGGCAAAGCCGGCGAGGCGGCGGGCGACCCCCGGGCCGGCGGCGGCCTCGAGCGAGGGCAGCGCGCCCCGGCGGACGCGGGTGCGCAGGAGCGCCGCGTCCCGGTTCATCGGGTCGCTGGAGAAAGGCACCCGCTCGAGGGCGAGGAACCGCTCGACGGCCGCCCGGTCGACGCTCAACAAGGGCCGAATCACCGCGCCTGCCCTGGGCAGGATGGCGGCGGCCCCCCGAAGCGCGGCGCCCCGGGCGAGCCGCATCAACAGCGTTTCCGCCTGGTCAGACGCCGTGTGCGCGGTGACGACGAAGTCGAGGCCGGCCGACCGACGGAGCGCTTCCAGCGCCGCATACCGAGCCAAGCGCGCACGTTCCTCGACGCCCGGGCCCGGCTTCAGGTAGAGGCGCCGGGTGTGAAACGCGAAGCCGAAGCGAGCGGCCAGCCTGCGAACGGCGAGGACCTCACGGCGGGCTTCCGGGCGGAGCCCGTGATCGACGCATGCCACGTGCGCGGTGAGCTCGAGGCGATCGGCGACCTGGGCCGTCGCGATCAGGAGCGCGGTCGAATCGGCGCCGCCCGAGACCGCGAGCAAGAGGCCACGGCCGGGGGCTCCCAAGAGGCGGTAGCTGACCTCGAGGGACATCGCGACCGGGTCTGGCGCTCGTTTGCGGATGTCTGAATGCCCTGGGAAGCTCATGGATTTGCTGCCCTTTTTTGCTTGACAGCCGTCCGGTTGAAGTGGGTGCTGCCAGACCGTATGATTAGTCGAAAGCGTGGGGAAGGCCGACCACGGCAAAGGGGCGGTAAAGGCGAAGGAATTTGGGGTCGGTCGGACTGGTTAGGGTAGCGATTTCTACAAGGAGTTGGGCCTAGGGGTCCCCCCCCTCCCCCTCTGGGCCCACGGGGCCGCTCGGAGTAATCCCTGCGGTCCCTCTTTCCGGAGCGCCCCGGGCAGTTTGCCGGGGCGTTCCCTTTTCTGCCGGCCTGCGATCGCAATAGCCGAAAACGTTGACCCAGGGGGGCGTCTGTCGCATAAACACCCACGATCGTACGGGTTGCACTCTCTCCCCTCTCCGGAGGCCCAGGTATGGCCGGCACTGATAAGCGAAAGCAGTCGCTGTACTTCCCCGAAGAGATGCTGAAGGAAATCCAAGAAGAGGCGAACCGGCAGGACCGGTCGCTCTCCTGGGTAGTGCAGCAGGCCTGGAAGATCGCGCGCGAGCGCATCAAGGCGTTTCCGGCCGTCAATGACGTCACCGGCGAGGAAGCCGTAGACCGCCGCGAGGTCTAGCGATGTCAGGCACCGACAACCGCAAACAGAGCCTGTACTTCCCCGAGGACATGCTCCTCGAGATCCAGCACGAGGCCGGCCGTCAAGACCGGTCCATCTCGTGGATCGTCCAGCAGGCCTGGAAGGTCGCTCGCATCGACATCCGCAAGATGCCCTCGGTGAACGACGTGCTGCCCGCGCCGCCGCCGGTGATCGCCCCGCCCCTGCCCCCGAAGCCGGGCGGGTTTCCGACGAAGTCCTAGTTCCGCGCCCTAGCTGGGCGGCGGCGGCGGCTTGGCGCAGCCGACGAAGGTGGTGCGCCCCGTGTCGCGCTTCAACCCCTTCGCCGGGTCTGCGTTGTAGTTGCGCCGCATGTAGTCGGCGGCGGTGTTGGCGTCGGTGCCCCCAAAGCGTTGAGCCTGCACCGGGTCGCGATCAGGGTTGGCGTCCAACCCTTGCAGCATGTCGAAGCCGTCGCCCCCCAGGAGGAAGGCCGTCAACGCCACCCGGTAGCGCTTGGCCGGGTTGCCCGGCCTCGCCAGCGTGTCGTTGCCGATCTTGAGCGAGGTGACTCGACCTCCGGCCGGCTTGGAACAGTCGACCGTCAACTTCACCGAGGCCGACACCTGGAGGAACTGACCCGCCGGAGCGTTGATCGCCTGCCCGTCGGGCTGCAGCCGCTCGACCGAGTGCTCCATCATCGCCAGCACCTCGGGCTCGGTGACGTCGACGGCCTTCACCAGGTTCTCGAAGAGCAGAATCTCGTGCAAGAGCCCGTTGGTCATCGGCCCCGGGGCGAGAATGTTCCGGGTGACGCACAGCCCCTCGGCCCGGACGGCGCCGCCGTTGGCGACCCCGAACGCCGCAGGCCGTTCGGACGACGCGAAGGCGTCGACGAAGGCATCGGCCTCGAGCTGGCCGATGGCGTTGGTGTCATGCCGGGCGTTGGGCTTGTCGAGGTAGATGGTCTCGGCGGTGTAGCCGACGACCTCTCCGGGCTTCTCGACGAAGCCCTGGCACTGCTCGTTGTACGCGAGGCAGCCCGACCCGAAGGCCGCGGCGAGAAGGCCTGCCCCGACTGAGTAAGAGATTTGCCGCATCAGTAGATCGCCCTCACGGTCAGGTACGCGGACATGCCCTCGCGCGGCAACAGGCCGGTCACCCGGTCGGGCCGCGGCACGTCGTCGACCTGCGCCTGGTCGAAGAGGTTCTGCCCCACCAGCGCGGCTTCGAAGTGGTCGGCGACGAGCTGAGTGCGAAGCTGCGCGGTGACGAGCGCGAAGGCCGGAATGTTCCAGCGGCGGACCAGCTCGAGCACCGAGCGGGCGTCGTTTCGCCGCTCGGCCCCGACGCGCACCACGAAGTCGAAGTCGAGGTACGGGCCCAGCGGCATCGAGAGGCCGGCGTTGACGCGGGCCTGAGGGGTGTCGGTGAGCAGCCTCAACTGGGTCGGCGCGTCCTGGTCTTCGGCGCGGAACCAACTGGCGTTGAGCCATGCGGTGGCGCGGCTGGACGCCTCTAACCGGGCTTCGCCTTCCGCGCCGAGGACGCGGACGCCGGTGCGGTTGGCCACCGGCACGATGTTGCCCGAGGTGTCGACCGGGGCGATGGGGCTGGTGAAGCTCTCGTAGAAGGCGTGGGCCCTGAGGCGCACCCGGGCCTGCCCGGTGCTCTGCACCAAGTCGCCGCCCAGCTCGACCGTGTCCACCGTCGCGGGGCGGAGCGCGAGGTTCCCCTCGAAGCGGCCGAGATCGTAGGGGGTGCTCGGGACGAGCTCGGCCAGTTCTTGCACCGTGGGAGCGCGGAGCGCCCGGCCGTACACGAGCTGCAGCACCAGGGCCTCGGACACGGTGACGACCGCAGCGGCCCGAGGGTCGAGCGAGGGCGCCAGCGCCGTGCCGACGACTTCGTTCTGGGCGTCGAGCTGGGGTAGTTGAACGGCCTCGGCGCGAAAGCCGAAGGTCAGGGTGAGCGGGTCGACCACCGTCCACTGGTCTTCGGCGTACAGGCCCAAGGTGAGGCGGGAAGCCGCCGCGCCCTTGGCCAGCTCGTTCGGGTAGACGAGGCCGTCGGGCCGGGCCAGGGTCGGCGTCGCATGGTTGGTGGCGTCGAAGTTCGCCTTATACGAGTAGTCGTAGAGGGCCTGCTCGTCGGCGACCGCGCCGAGCGACAGCCGGTTGGTCCGGGCGAGCGCCCAGTCTGCGCCGAGCTCGCCGCCGACCGAACGCACCGCCGCCGTGGTGGACTCGAGCAGCCCGTCGGGGAAGAGCTGGCCGTTGGCGGGGCCTGTCCTGAAGCCGTCGGGGGTTACCTGGAAGAGCCGGCGGGTGGTCTGGTCGTCGAAGCTGGCGCGCGCGTGCAGCTTCGCCGCGTCGCCGAGCTTCCGCTCATAGGTGAGACCGGCCAGGAGCGCGGTCCAACCCAGGCGCGAGTCGTGGCCCACCGTGTCGAAGAGGCCGATCAGCGCGGCCCGGTCTTCGTAGAGGGCTCTGGCCGACAGGCCCAATTTCCCCTGCGAGCCCGCGTCGTACGAAAGCGCCACGCCGAGGTTGGCGAGCCAGCGGTTGTCGTTCGTCTTGCCGACGGGGTCGAGCGGTCCGCGCATGCCCTGCGCCCGGGTGTCCTTCTCGAGGTAGTCGGCGGCGATCGGCTTCTGGTAGCCGGTCTGCTTCAAGAGGTCGGCGTCGGCGGACACCGTCAGCGGCCCCAGGGTAGTCGCGCCTGACGCGTGGCCGTCGAGGGTTTCGAACATGCCTCCCTCGACCGCGGCGCGCAGTCCCGGCGCCCGGGTGGTGACGATGTCGACCGTGGCCAGGAAGGCTCCCGCGCCAAACAGCGCCGACCCCGGGCCCCGGGTCACCTCGATGCGCTCGATGTTCTCGACCGGCAGGTTGGCCAGCGCCTTACCGTCGTAAAAGTCGTTGAGCCGGTGGCCGTTCAGGAGGAAGAGCACCTCGGGGTCGGCGCGCAGCCCGCGGACGGCGGTGCGGTAGAAGCCCTGCACGTCCCGGCTGACCGACAGGCCGGGTACGACGTCGAGGACGTCGTACACGCTGCGAGCGCCGAGCGCGCGAATCTGCTCGCGGCTGAAGGTGGTGGACGTGGACGCCACCCGCGTCACCCGCTCGTCCTGACGCGTGGCGAGCGCGACCTCGTCCACCGCGGCGTAGAGCGCCAGCTCGTCGTCAAGCTCGGATCGCGGCTTTCCTTGCGCGCCCGGCCGCTCGTCGCGGCTCCCGGGCGACACCGGCGGCGCCGCGCCCTCCTCCGGAGATCGGCGGGGGTGTTTGGGCCCGCTCGCCCCTTCCGCGGGCGGCTGCGCCTGGCGTTCCGGCGGCTCGGGCGCTGCCGCGCTCGAAGATGGAGACGCCCCGGACGCCTCGAACCCGCGGTCGTCGGCTTCTGGCACCGCTGAGCCTCTCGAGCGATCGTCGGGACCGCGCGCGTCGGTGCCTCGCCCGCGGTCGTCGGGTGGATGCGCCTCGGTGGCTCGCCCTCGGTCGCCTGGTGGTTGTGCCCCGGTGTCTCGCCCGCGGTCGTCCGGTGGTTGCGCTTCGGCGCCGCGCCCTCGGCCGTCGGGACGCGCCGGAGCTCGCTGCTCGCGGTCGGCCGGCTTCGTGGTGCCGGTCACCCGGACCTTCGCGGGGTTCGCGGCCGACGCGAAGACCTCGAGCCGGGCGCCTCGCGCGGTGACAGCTTCTACGTAGTACTCGAGCTGCGGCGGCGTCACCTGCTCGGCCGGAATCCGCACCCGGTAGAGGTCGCCGTACTGCACGTCCATGCGCACGTCGACGTAGGCCCGGCCCGGCCGGCGCACCCACACCACGAGCAGCTTGATTCCCGGCTCGGCGACGAGTGAACCCTCGAGCACCAGCGGCTCGCCGGCCACTGCCTTGTCGGGCGGGTTGTGTTGGAACACCAGCCTCGGCTCGGCGAGGACCGCCGAAGCCAGGCCGAGGGCCGCCAGCGAAAATCGGGAGAGCCGTGACAAGCGCGCGGCGATGCTGCTTGGCGGCCCCTCGAAATGCAAGGTTCCGTGAGCTCGACGCGAGGGTCTGCTTTTTTTGCCCGGGGCGAGCCTGCGTGGCACTGTGAACCGACCTGCCGCATGCGCGCCTCGCTCTCGCTTCACCTGTCGCTGTTTCGCCGCCAGAAGGCCCAGATCTCCCGCGCCGTCGAGGGATCATCGAAGGCCTTCCGCGACTACGAGGCCCGGTACCGCCGCCGCACGCGCTCGTTCAAACGGGCGCTGTCCCCGGACGAGGTGGCGGCGCAGGCGCTGGCGGCCGACGTGGTCTACGTCGGCGACTACCACACGCTCCGGCTGGCGCAGCGGGCCTTCCTCGAGCTGGCGAAGGCCGCGGTGGCGTCGAAGCGCCGGGTGGTGCTGGCGCTCGAGCTGGTCGAGGGCCGCCATCAGGAAGCGCTCGAGGCCTGGCTCCACCGCCGCATCGGCGATCGCGCCTTCCTCTCGCGCATCGGCCACGCCTACACCGGCGCGTTCGACATCTGGCCCAACTTCAAGCCGATTCTCGAGCTGGCCCGGGACCGGCGCCTCGCCGTGCTGGGCATCGACCGGCGCGCGCGGGGCGCGACGTCCCTCGCGGTGCGCGACGCGTACGCGGCCTCGCGCATCGCGGCGGTGGCGGCGGCTGACGACCGGCCCCTGGTGCTGGTGCTGGTCGGCCAGTACCACGTGGCTCCCGGCCACCTGCCGGTAGAGGTGAAGCGGCGGCTCACCGCGGAGCGGAAGCACCTGGTCGTCTACCAGAACTGCGAGGGCATCTACTGGAAGCTGGCGCGCGAGGGCCGGTCCGAGGGCGTGGGGGCGGTCGAGGTCCGAACCGGCGAGTTGTGCGTCTTGAACGCCTCGCCCGTCGTCTGCCAGCAGAGCTTCCTGGACTACCTCGAGGCCGAGGCTGGCGACGTGCAGCTCTACGATCGCGGCGCGGGCAACCGGTTCGGCGAGATGGCGCGGCTGATCGGCCGCTTCGCAGGCGCCGACGTGCGCCAGGCCCTGGCCGAGGTCGAGGTGGCCACCGCGGCCGACCTGGACTTCCTGGCCCGGGCCAAGCGCCGCGGCCGATTCGGCGCCAGTGAGCTGGCGCAGATTCGCCGCCAGGTGCTCTCGCGCGAGAGCTACTACATCCCCCGCGCGCGCATGGCCTACCTGGCGACCCTGTCCTTGAACCACGCCGCCGAGGAAGCCGCTCACTTCGTGCGCCACGCGCTGGTGGGCGACGCGCTCGAGGCGAAGCGTGCGCCGGTCGAGGCCTTCTACGCGCGATGCCTCGAAGAGGCGCTGGGCTTCTTCGGGTCGAAGCTGGTGAACCCCCGGCGCGCCTGCCGCGATGTCGCCGGCTGGGCCGAGGCGTTCCACCGCGGCTGCGGGGAAGACCGCGCCATCGCCGCCTTCGTCCTCGCGCATCAGGCCGCCGTGCGCGAATCGGCCTCTTCCAGGACGGCGCTCGTTCCCTTGCGGCGCCCGAAGCTGTTTCACGCGGTCAGCCACGCCCTGGGTTACCTCATGGGCGAAGCGTTGTATCGGGGCCTCGACTCGGGAACGGTGACTCAGGCTGAGCTGAAGGCCCTGTTCCACGACGAGCTGGCCGAGCCACGGAGCCTGTACTTCCACTGGGCGAAGCGCCTCGGCGGGTGACCCGCGCTGTCACGGGCCGGCGTCGGCGAGGAAGCCGTGCGCCACCCGGAAGCGCACGCCCTGGCCCGGGTACGGGCCGCCGACCTTCCGGCCCGCCTCGGTCGCCAGGTCATTGGGTATTCGCCAGAACTGGCCCGAGCGCGCCAGCAGCACCAGCTCGTAGGCGCCGACCGGAATCGCGTCGAGCGCGGTCACCACCCTGCCCCGACCCGGCTCGTAGGTGACTGCCTGCGCCTGCGGCACGAGGAAGAGCTGGAGCCGGTCGGTGGCGACCTCGGCCTGGAGGTTCCCCGCAAGGTCGGCGAGGAACGGCGACGGATCGAAGGCGAGCGGCACCACCACCGTCGCGGGGTCGCCCGCCGAGTCGGTCGGCACCACCTGCCCGGGACGCGGCAGGAAGCGCAAGAAGGCCTGCGGAAAGAGGTCAGGAATTCCGTCACCGTTCAGGTCGTCGGGCACGCCGTCGCCGTTTTCGTCGATCAGGGACACGGCGAAGGCCAGGCGGCTCGCCGCGAGAGCGCCGTTCAGCGGTTCGACGACGATCGCGACGGTGAACAGGGTGGCCTGGTCGGGCAACACGCGCTCGCCATCGTCGGGAGAATCGAGCCGGAACGCCGGGGGCTCTCGCAGCACCGGCCTCGCGACGGCCACGTCGCGCCAGAGGCGCTCTCCCGGCTGGAGGTTCAGCTCGTCCCCGTCGGCCAGCCGGTCGCCCGAGCCCGGCTGCGCCAGCACGTCGATGCCGGGCTGGAAGTTGCCGTCGACGTCGAGGAACGCTCCCAGCCGGTAGGGGTTTGGCTGCACGGGCGCGAACACGAAGTGCCGGTCGCCCGAGGCCAGGCGCAGATCGGTCACCGCCGTGACGTACCGGGGGACCGCCGCCTCGGGGGCCGCGCCCTTCGTGCGCGGGTACAGGAAGAGGTACGCGTCGCCCCGGCTGCCGTCGGCCACCGCCACCTCGCCCTCGACCTGGCCGGCCTTCGGCAAGGGAACCTCGGCCACGTCGACGCAACCGGCGGCGGCGAGCGCGACGGCGGCGAGCGCGGGGCGGCCCAACACGCCGCCGATGTTAGGCACGTTCCTGTTTGGAATCACCGGGTCCTTTGGTACGAGTCTGCCCGGAGGACTCGCCCATGCAGATGAAGGAACACGTAGAAGCGCTGGCCAAGCTGCGCGCCCAGAAGGAAGAGATGGGGGGCGCCGACCGCGTGCAGCGCCAGCGGGCGCGCAACAAGCTGGACGCCCGCGCGCGGATGAGGCTGCTCTTCGACCCGGGCACCTTCGCCGAATTCGGCGGGCTGGCCGGCGCGAACGGCAACCTCGCCGACGAAGACGAACCGGGAAAGCCTTCGCCGGCTGATGGCGTCATCACCGGCATCGGCGAGATTGACGGCCGGTCGGTCGCGGCGGCGGCGTACGACTTCACCGTCTACGGCGGGTCGATCGGCGAGGTCGGCGAGCGGAAGGTGACCCGGCTTCGCGACCTGGCCCTCAAGAACCGCATCCCGCTGGTGTGGCTGGTGGACTCGGCCGGCGCCCGCCTCGACGCCTCGGGCTTCGGCGGCGTCGACCCGCGCCGCTTCGCCAGCTTCGCCGACACCGGGTACCTGTTCCGCGAGCAGGTGGTGCTCTCGGGCGTGGTGCCGCAGGTGGCGGCGATGGTGGGCCCCGGCGCCGCCGGCACCGCCTACATTCCCGGGCTGGCCGACTTCGTGCCGATGGTGAAGGGCACCAGCTCGATCGCCATCGGCGGCCCGTACCTGGTCGAGTCGGTGGTGGGCGAGAAGGTGACCGAAGAAGAGCTGGGCGGTTCGAAGGTGCACAACGAGATCTCGGGCGTGGCCGACGCCGAGTACCCCGACGACCCGACCTGTATCGCCGCGGTGCGCGAGTACCTCTCGTTCTTCCCGTCGAACTCCGAGCAGCGGCCGCCGCGAAGGCCGACCAGCGACCCCTTCGACCGGCGCGACGACGACATCCTGAAAATAGTCCCCGAGAACCCGCGCCAGGCCTTCGACATGCACAAGGTGATTCTGGCGATCGTCGACGACAAGAAGTTCTTCCCGATGAAGCCGCGCTTCGCGCGCAACCTCATCACGGGCCTTTCGCGCATCGACGGCTTCCCGATCGGCGTCGTCGCCAACAACTCGATGTTCTACGGCGGCGTGCTGGACGTGAACTCGTCCGACAAGGCAGCCCGCTTCGTCAACCTGTGCGACGCCTTCAGCATCCCCTTGCTCTTCCTGCAAGACGTGCCGGGCTTCATGGTGGGCACCAAGGTCGAGCAGCAGGGCATCATCCGCCACGGGGCGAAGATGCTGTACGCGGTGTCGTCGGCGACGGTGCCGAAGTTCACGGTCGTCGTCCGGAAGGGCTACGGCGCCGGCTACTACGTGATGAACGGCCGCGCCTACGAGCCCGACCTGATCGTCGCCTGGCCAGGGGCCGAGATCGGCGTCATGGGGCCCGAGGGCATCGTGTCGATCGCGGCGCGGAAGCTTCTTCAGGGCGCCGAAAACCCCGAAGCCGCCAAGGCCATGAAGGACGAGATGGCCAAGGGGCTGCGCGCGATGATCAGCATCTACCGCACCGCGGCGATGGGCATGATCGACGACGTCATCGACCCGCGCGACACCCGGAAGGCGCTGGCGCAGGCGCTCCGGCGCACAGAGGGGAAGAAGGTCGACCGGCCATTCCGGCGGCGCGAGATCAGCCCCGTCTGACGGACCGCCCTACTGCTTGTGGTACTCGGTCTCGCCGTTCGCGTCCTTGAGGAACAGCGAGGGCGGCGCCGACCCGTTCGTCACCACCCGCCAGGTGAAGGCGACCGGCTGGGTCGAGGCGTTCTTCGACGTCACGGTCCCCGAGCAGCTGGTCGTGTCGGTCGTGCCCGAAGTCGGCGAGAAGGTGATCTGGTCGCCCTGGGTGGCGAGCGCTCCCGACTTGCTGCTGGTCAGCTTCCGGAAGGCGATGCAGGTGGCCGAGGTCTCGTACAGGTAGACGTAGTCGTAGGTGGCGTTTGCCCGAATGATGTAGCTGTCGCCCCCGTAGATGTTCGACCAGGTCCAGCTGCCGACCAGCTCGGCCGGCGTGGTCGCCTGCGGCGTTGGCAGGACCACCAGCTGGAGGCTGAGGCCGGCCGTCGCCTGGGTGAGGCCCTTCAGGTCTCCGTTCGCGTCGAAGTACCCGCCGAGCCAGTCGCCGACGCCGACCTGATTGTCGCCGTTCACGTCCTTGCCCGCGATCACGTAGTAGGTCAGTGCTGGCAGTTGGGTGAATTGAAACGGGGCGCTGGCGCCGCTGGCGGTGATGTTCAACACCCGGGTGAGCGCCGGGTCGCAATTGCCGGACGAGTCGAGGACGCAGGCGTCCACCTCGCAGCCGAGAACGCTCTGCCCCGTCGGAGCCAGCAACGTTCCGCTCAAGGTGAACCCCGCGTCGCCACCGCCACCGCCACCGCCACCGCCCGAGCCGCCTCCCCCGCCTCCTCCGCCGTACCCGCCGTAGTAGCCGAGGCCGGCGTCGGCGCCCGCGTCGGGCTTGCCCCCGGGGGCGCCGCATGCCGTGACGAGGACCCCCGCGGCGACGAGCCCTATGCCTCTCACCGACATTCGTTCCTCCGAGCGTCCGTTGCCGCCCGAAGCCGACCACGGAAGCCCGGGTCGGGCAATTTTCGGCGGCTCTCGGCTCGCCGGCCCTAGGTCAGCCGCAGCAGCTCGCGCGCCTCTTTCGGCGTCGCCAGCGTCCGCCCCTTCGCTCGCGCCCGCTTCGCCGCCTCGGCCACCAGCTCGTGGTTGCCCTTCGCCAAGACGCCCTTGGACAGGAAGATGTTGTCCTCGAGCCCCACCCGGGCATTCCCGCCCTTCTCCGCCGACAGCTCGACGAACGGCAACTGGTGGCGGGCCATGGCGGCACACGTCCAGGTGGACGCATCGGGAATCGAGGCGATCATGAAGTCGAGCGCTTCGGGGCGCGCCGCGAGGGCTCCGGGCACCCCGAGCACGAAGTCGAAGTGGGCCGGCAAGGTGATCAGCCCGTCCTTGGCCAGGGCGCGAGCCTCGTCGATCATGCCGCAGTCGAAGCACTCGATCTCGGGCTTGATGCCCAGCGCCTTGATGCGGGCGGCGATGTCGCGCACCAGCGGCCGCGGATTCCAGAACACGTCGTCGCCGAAGTTGACGGTGCCGGTGGACAGGGTCGCCATGTCGGGCCGGTCGGCGCCTTGAAGCGTCAGCGGGCCGCAGCGCTCGTCCACCTTCATGCCCACCGCGCCGCCGGTAGAGGTCTGGATGAGCACGTCGCACCGCTTGCGGATGGCGCGGATGGCCGCGCGGAAGAGCTCGGCGTCCTGCGAGGGCGAACCGTCGGGCTTGCGCACGTGCAGGTGCACCATCGCCGCTCCGGCCTCGCGGCACTTCGCCGCGTCCTCGGCGATCTCCTCGGCGGTGATGGGCAGGTGGGGCGTCTGGGCTCGGGTGGTCTCGGCGCCCACCATCGCGGCGGTCAACACCATCGGAGGGAAGGTCATCGCTTCACCCGCTGCTTCTCGATGGGGGTGACGCAGGTGCCCGACGCCTTGCAGACGACGATGGGGGGAATCAGCACGTCGGCCGCCGACTCGTTGACCTTCGGCGTGGCGCTGATCACCTTGCGCGCTTCGAACTTCATCCGGCGGCTGCTCTTGCCGACGTGGACGATCTCGCCCTCGGCCTCGATGAAGTCGCCCGCGTACACCGGGGCGAGGAACTCGACCGCGTCGTAGGCGCGGAACAGCCCCTCGTCGCCATCGAGCCGCACCAAGAGCTCGGTCGCGACGTCGCCGAACAGCGCCAGCATGCGCGCGCCGTCGACCAGGTTTCCCCCGTAGTGCGCGTCGTGGGTGCTCATGCGCAGCCGCAGCATCACCTTCTGGTTCATTGGGGCTCTCCCGGGTTGTGCTGCCCGCTGGGTTCCTTGCCCAGCCGCTTGAGCAGGCTGTGGACGATGTAGTTGGCGACGTCGGACGGCTTGGTGCCCGCCCCGAAGCCGGCGTCGAACCCCAGCTCGAGCGCGAGCTTGTGATCGACCCGCGGCCCGCCGAGCAAGAGCGACAGCTTCCCGTACAAGCCGGCCTTCTTCGCCTCTTCGATGAACTGGCGGGCGTTGTCCTTGTGCACGTCGCGTTGAGTGACCACCTGGCTGACCAGCACCGCGTCGGCGTGCGTCGCGACCGCCCGACGCACCAGCTCGTCGTTGGGAACCTGGCTGCCGAGGTTGTGGGCTTCGAACCAGGGGTACCGCTCGAGGCCGTAGTCTCCGGCGAAGCCCTTCATGTTCAGAATCGCGTCGATGCCCACCGTGTGAGAGTCGGTGCCGGTGCAGGCGCCCAGCACCACCACCTTGCGGCCGACCTGGTCTTCGATCAGCTTGTTCAGGTCGTCGAAGCCGAGCTTCTTCACCACGACTTCGGGCACGTCGATTTCCGAGTAGTCGACGTACATGCCCGACCGGGCGTAGACGACGAAGAAGGTGTACGAGTCGGCGGCGCGCTCGGAAGCGGCGACCTTCACGTCCGAGAAGCCCATCTTCCTGACGAACTGCGCCGCGGCTTCCTTGGCCTTCTCGGACAGCGGCACCGGCAAGGTGAACGACAACTGCACCATGCCGTCGTCGCGGCGGTCGCCGTAGGGCCGGATGATCTGTTTGCCGGGCTTGGCCATGGCTCACTTCGGGTAGGCGATGCTCGCGACTATCTTCCTCGCCAGGGCCTCGTACCGGGCCTGGCCCTTCGAGCTGAGCGTCACCGTCAGCACCCACTTGGTGGCCCCGTTGCAGCCGACGTAGCTGTTCGTGCGCACCTGCACCGGAGCGGCCTTCTCGCCTCCCTCGCCGACCGCCGGGGCGGCCTCGTCCACCGAGTTCCAGGCCGCCGGAGCGCCGCCGACGGTGTCCCGCGTCCACTTGGGGCCCTTCAACGCCTTCAGCAACTGGTCGACGCAAAGCGCGCCCTCGCGGCGCGGCGCCACCGGGAACACCGACAGCTCGAAGCTGGCGCCCGGGTTGGGGGCGTCGAAGCGAACGTTGCCCTTCTCGCCGTCCGTGCGCTTCCAGGCCGCGGGGACCTTCAACTGCAGGCCCTCGACGGTCGTCGCGGTCAGGTCGTCGGCGCCGGAGAGGGTCAGCGCGAGCAGCAGGGCGGCGGCGATCATGACTGGGCCTCCAGAATCTCGAGGAACGGGTTGAAGTAGTCAGCGGCCTTCTCGACGACGCCGTCCAGCCCCTTGCCGCCCGTCTCGGACCGCTTGACGTCTCCGAAGCGGCCCTTGCCGATGGCGGCGACCATGCCGTCGGCCCGGCATTCCTCGAGCAGCTTCAGGGCGTTGCCGAACACGAAGCGGGCGCGCTCGGCGATCTTCCCGTCCTCGCGCACGGTGAACTCGGAGTCGATGCCGCGGGCGGCGCGGTGCACGTAGGACGCGGCCTTCAGCGCCACGTACCGGTCGGCCAGGAGCGGGGTATGCATCGCCTCGGTCATCATGCCGAGCAGTTGAATGCCCTGCCGCGTCCAGACGGCGACCAGGTCGGCCATCACGTCGTAGGCGTGCGAGAAGAAGATGTCGGTTTCCTTGTGCTTCGTGGGCGGCATGTACTTCAGGGGCGCGTTCGGGAAGCAGCGGCGCACCAGCATCGCCTGCGACAGCTCGAGCAGCAGCGTCTCGGGGCGGGCCGGGTCGATCTCGTACGAGTGGCCGATGCCGAGCTGGGCGTCCTTCAGGCCGGCGCGCTTGGCGAAGGCCTCGTTGATGAACTGGCTGGCGATGACGGTGTGGGCCGCGTCGAAGGCGTCGGCGGTGGTGATGTAGTTGTCCTCGCCGGTGTTGATGATGATGCCGGCGAGCGCGCAGATGCGGCGCGAGAAGTACTGGTCGATGAAGGTGCGCCGGAGGTTGATGTCGCGGAAGAGGATTCCGTACATCGCGTCGTTGAGCAGCATGTCGAGCCGCTCGTAGGCCGCGCAGAACGCGATCTCGGCCATGCACAGGCCCGACGAGTAGTTGGTCAACTGCACGTAGCGCCCGAGCTTCCTCGACTCGTCGTCGAGGGCCTCGCGCATGATGCGGAAGTTCTCTTGCGTGGCGTAGGTGCCGCCGTAGCCTTCGGTGGTAGCGCCGTGGGGGACGTAGTCGAGCAGCGACTGGGCGGTGGAACGGATGACGGCGATGATGTCGGCCCCCGCTTGGGCCGCGGCCCTCGCCTGGTCCACGTCGTCGTAGATGTTGCCGGTCGCCACGATGACGTACTTGTGCGGCGGCGGCGGCAGGCCCAGCTCGGCCTTCAAGGCGTCGCGCTCGGCAATCCGGCGCTTCAATTCGCCCACCGCCGCGCGGGCCTCGGCGCGGACGTCGTCGCGAAGCTGCGCCTCTTCGTTGGGCGGCAGCAAAGCCAGCTTTTCGGCTGGGACCGAGGTCAGCCGTTCGACCGCGTCGAGTGGGCTCTTGGCGCCGAGGCGAAGCACGCGGCCGTACCAGTAGGCGGCGCCCCGGCCCAGCGCACCGGCCGCCAAGAGGCGGTCGGCCATGAGGTTCGCCAGCGGAACGCCGCGGGGCCCGGCCCCGGAGATTCCGAAGAGCCGCAGCACGGTGCGCTCGGTCGAGACGGTGGTGTTCCGGCGAATCAGCTCGAAGACCGGGTCGGTGATCTCGCGCGCCAGCGTGCGCGCCCGGTCGATCTGGGCGTCGTCGATGAACGGGCCAGGCATGCGGGCAGGGAGTAGCACAGCCCAGGGCCGGAGTGCGGCGTATCGGTCGCCGCGCCGTTCCGGGGGCGCCGGTTACTCGCGGTCGAGCCGCGGCACCAGGTACGCCGCTGACCTGTCGTACCGGTAGTTGATGCCCATGTGCCCGTCCTCGAACTCCTCGTGGACGACCTCGAGGCCGGCGGCCTTGAGCTCCTGCGCGACCATGCGGGCGCCCCAGCGCAGGTTGAACTCGTCGCGGGTGCCGCAGTCGAGGAACACGGACTTCAGCTTCTTGAACGCGTCGATGTGCTTCGACACGAAGCGCACGGGATCATGGACGAGCCACCGGCTCCAGACCTCGGGCCTCACCCGCCCGGTGGCGAGGTCGAACGGCAGGTCGAACCCCATCGGTTCGCCCTTGCGCGGCGAGTAAGCGGCGGCCATCGCGATCAGGTTGAGCGTCGGGTGATCTTCCGACGCGGGCTTGGTCTCGGTCGTCCGGCGGACGAACTCGCGGTACCAGGCCTCGACGCCGCCGGCGCGGGCGAGCACCCCGGCCGCCTTGGGGAAGTCGGGCAGGTAGCAGTACTCGAAGTAGGCGTCGCCGGAGTGGCAGCCTAGGTGCCCGAAGACGTCGGGGTGCGAGCGACCCATCACCAGGGCTCCGTAGCCGCCCGAGCTCTTGCCCACCACCGCGCGCGCGGCGGCCTTCGGCACCGAGCGCAGCTCGCGGTCGACCCAGCCCACCACGTCGCGCACCAGGTAGTCGCGGTAGCGGCCGACGGACTCGCTGTTTTCCCATTGCGCGCCGCCCAGCCGCGTGAAGCCGTCGACGAAGACGCCGATGAAGGCAGGCACCGAGCCCGCCTCGACCAGCGCGTCGAGCCGCTCGGGCACGGTGCGCGCGAATGCAGAGACGTTCAGCCACCCGGGGCCGCTGCCCGAAAAGCCGTGGAGGAAGTAGACGACGGGGTACCGGTCGGTGCCAGACGGGGCGTAGCCGGGCGGGAGGTAGATTGGGGTTGGCCGCTTCGCCGGGTCGCCCAGGGGGTTGCCCTCGAGCGCCGCCGAGGGAATCTCTCGGACCTGGACGGTGCCCTTCACGGCGGAGACTTTCCGAGCTTCTTCATCACCTGCTGCAGGTCGCTCCACGCCAGCTTCTTCTCTCCGGGAGACCGCAACAGGTAGGCGGGGTGGAAGGTGGGCATCAGCGGCACGCCCTCGTACTCGCGCCACCGTCCGCGCAGGCGAGAGATGGCGGTGGTGTCGCGCAGCAGCGTCTGGGTGGCGAACTTGCCCAGCGCGACAATCACCTTGGGGTGAATCATCCTGAGCTGGGCCTTGAGGAAGGGCTCGCAGGCCGCGATCTCGTCGGGCTCGGGGTTGCGGTTGTTGGGCGGGCGGCACTTCACGACGTTGCAGATGTAGACGTCGTCGCGGCCGTACCCCATCGCTTCGATCATCTTCGTCAAGAGCTGCCCTGCCCTACCGACGAAGGGCACACCCTGCTTGTCCTCTTCTTCTCCGGGGCCTTCGCCGACGAAGACGAGCTCGGCCAGGGGGTTGCCGGTGCCGAAGACGATGTTGGTCCGGCCACTGCACAGCTTGCAGCGTTTGCAGTCGGCCAGCTCGCGCCGCAGCTCGTCAAGGGTAACCGCGGTGGGAAGGTAGACGGTGGCCGGAGCGGAGCCGCGAACCTGCTGCGGCTCGGGGGAGCCGGTGCGCTCGGCCGAGGCGGGGGCGGGGCTGCGGGCGGGAACGGCCCCGGCCCGCCGGTCGGCGAGAATCGTCCGGGCGCCCTCGGCTTCCTGCCAATCGAGGTGACCCCGCAGGGACATGGCGATTCTTGCGAGCTCGCGGCGGGTCGAGGACTGGTCGGCCATGACGCTTCCTTCTAGAGTCATCGGAGCCGAGGTTCAATGCCGGTTCGCAAAGGCCACCACAAATGACGAAACTCGCCGGGCTGCTGCTCATCGCCGCCGGAGTGTTGGCGCTGGTATACGGGGGCATCCCGTACACGACGCATGAGAAGGTGCTCGACCTCGGCCCGCTGCAGGCCTCGGCCGACCGCCAGCGGACGCTGGTGATACCGCCGTACGTCGGCGCGGGCGTCGTGGGCTTCGGAGCCCTGCTGATGCTCATCCCGGGCAGGCGGAAGCAAGAGCGGCGCTAGCGCTCGAGAGCCACGGGGTCCGGATTTCCGCGACGGCCGAGGCTGAAGTAGGCCGGCGCTGGCAGGTGAGGGGGTGCCAACCGCAGGCGCCGGACGATGCGGGCGCCAACCTCCCCAGGTGCCAGGCCGAAGCCTCGCGACTTTCTTGTCCGCCAGAAAAGAGTCCGTGCGCCAGGATCGGTCGAAGGCCCCTGGGCAAGCTCGGCCGGAGGCGCCCCCCCTTCCTCGAGTTTCGGGGTACTTGCCAGGGCGATCGCATCTAATTCGCGGCCGCGCCCCGTGATTCCGATCGCTTGGCTCTGCTCGACGCGCTCGCGGGGAAGGGCCGGGGGAAGCTGGCGAAGGCCGCTAGGAACAAGTTGGCG
>JAHFDQ010000304.1 GCA_023248915.1 Archangiaceae bacterium
TGCCTGTCGCCGGGCAGCACCCTGGTCCTCGCCGATGGGACTTACTCGGGCTCGGCCAACGCGGTGACTGGCGTCCCCAATGGCGCGGCCGGCAGCTACGTGACCGTCAAGGCCGAGCACGACGGCCAGGCCGTCATCACCGCCGGGCTGAGCCTCGACCATACCAACTCCTACCTCCGCATCGAGGGGCTGCGCTTCGAGGACACTCAAGGCCGGACCGTCGTCGGCAACCACCTCAAGTTCCTGCGCACTGGATTCAAGGGCGGCTGCGCGACCGGCAACTGCACCAACACCACCGTGGGCTCCAACAACTACAACGATACCGCCGACATCCTCTTCGAGGACTGCTGGTTCCACGGAGCCGGCGGTCGCTACAACCTGCTCGTCTACAACTCCGACCGGGTGGTGGTGCGGCGCGCGGTCATCCGCCACGACGGCGCCTGGGACGACCTGGGCAGCGCCGACCCGGAAGCAGGGCTGATGTTCTACAACTCGGCCTCCTGCGCGGCGCAGAACGTCGTCGTCCTCGACTCGAACGAGGCCTACAAGACCTGGGCGGCCAGCTTCTACGCGGGGAAGAACTCCAGCGTGCCGCACCCGAACCAGGACAACTCGTGGACCGGCTGCCTGGCGCTCGTCGGCGCGAATGTGGGCATGCGGCTGGACGGCGACATCTCCAACGCGTCCATTCAGGACTGCGCCCTCTGGGACACCACCAACGGCGGCATCTCGTTCGGCACCGGCAACACCAGCGCCACCGTGAATCGGGTCACCGTCGGCCGCTCGAAGCTTGCGTCCTCGGGCGACTTCCAGGGCGGAATCGGCGGGTGGGGCGCCGGCAGCAAGGGCATCACCAACGCCATCCTCGCCCATTGGACTTCGGGCTCGGACCTGAACGGCGTGTCCGCAACCTACTTCGACACCTTCGACAACCAGAGCACCGCGACCGGCACGGGCCGGGTGACGGTCGACCCGCAGGCGAACGGCCTCGACTACCTCGTGCGCATCGAGGCCGGCGGCGCGCTGGCGACCGCGGGCAGCGGGGGAACCGTTCTCGGCGCCACGCTCGTCACGCGGGTGGGAAGTCCGGAAGCGCTCGA
This sequence comes from Archangiaceae bacterium, assembly GCA_023248915.1. Taxonomy (GTDB): domain Bacteria; phylum Myxococcota; class Myxococcia; order Myxococcales; family Myxococcaceae; genus JAHFDQ01. The sequence continues at coordinate 1,101 of JAHFDQ010000304.1, forward strand.
GGGCGAGACCGGCTGGAACGTGGACACCGGGGTTTCGCTCTGGCCCTGGCCCTTCGAGGACCGCATACGCGAGGAACTGTGCACCGCTGCCGGCATCAGCCGGGGATTCTGCGGCGACAGCTCGCTCACCCATTACGTGCTGAACTACCTCGGGAACGGGAATCCCTACCCGTCAGCGCCGTACGACGGTGGCACTTCCGCGGACGCGGGCGGGCCCGACGCCGGCGGAACCGCGGATGCTGGCCTAGATGCCGGCGGAGTGGTCCCGGACGCCGGTGGCGTCGCCGATGCAGGGCTTGCCGACGCGGGCAGTGCGGCTCCGGACGCCGGCGCCGGTGCCGATGCTGGGCTTGCCGACGCGGGCGGAGTGGCTCCGGACGCTGGCGCCGCTGCCGATGCCGGGCTCGCCGACGCGGGCAGTGCGGCTCCGGACGGCGGCTCGGGCGGGACGGAAGCGGGTCCGGTGACGGGTTCTGGCTGCGGCTGCTCGGGGACGGGCGCGGCCCCTGCCGAGGCCGTCGTTCTATCCGTACTCTTCGCCATGCTCGGCTTTCGCCGCCGAGCCATGTCGAGGGGCGCCACAGCTCTGCGAATCCGCGCCCGAGGACCCGCGCCGACGCTCCCGTGATACTTTTCTCGGAATGCTCTCGCTGTCCTCCACCCTCGCGCAGCTACTGGTCGCCGCGGCCGCTACCGGCACCGCGGCAACCCCCGACGGCGGACTCGCCACCGGCCGTGGGCAGGACGCCGGCTTCGACGCCGCCCGCTCCTCGACCTGGCGCCTGTCGGCCAAGCTCGGCAAGGGGTCGCCGCTGCGCGAGGCGCTGGTGGCAGACCTGACCGCCGACGCGGGCCTCGGGGTGGGCGAGGTGCCCCTGGCGCCCGCCGAGGCCGAGGCGCTGCTCGACGACCCGCGCGCCCAGCTCGTGTACGGGGACAAGACGGTGGACATCGTCGCCCCTTCGATGCTCGTCCGGCAGCGCAGCGGCCACCTCGACCTCTTGAAAATCTTCCTCGAACCCGAACGCCTCGACGCTGGCGCGAAGTTCGCCCGGGCCCACGCCCCGGTTCTGGACCGCGTCGAGACCCGCACCGGCGTCGACCGCGAGGTCATCGTTTCCATCTTGATGTGGGAAACGCGGCTCGGCACCATCACCGGCGACTTCCACGCCTTCAACGCCTTCACCTCGCAGGCCTTCTTCGTCGACGAGGCGAGCGGCGTCGCGCTGTCCCGAAAGGCGGAGAAGGCGCTGTACGACCCGGAAGTCCAGGCCCGCCGCATCGAGACGATTCGCTCGCGGGCGCGGCGGAACCTGCTCGCGCTGGTGCGGCAGTGCAAGGCGCGCGGCATCGACACGCTCGAAGTGAAGGGGAGCTGGGCGGGCGCCCTCGGCTACCCGCAGTTCATGCCCGCCAGTCTGCGCTGGGCCGAGGACGGCGACGGAGACGGCCGCATCGACCTGTTCAGCTTCGACGACTCCATCGCCTCGGTGGGCCGCTACCTGTCCGAGAACGGCTTCAAGGCGAACCGCGAGCAGGGTGTCTGGGAATACAACCACGAGGCCGCCTACGTTCAGGGGGTGCTCGCCTACGCCGACGCCCTGAAGAAGCGGCTCGCCGTGCCTGCCGACGCCGGGGCGCCCGCGAGGGCCGCGAAGAAGAAGTCGGGCCCGGTGCAACCGGCCGAGCAGGTCCGCCAGGTGGTGGGCCGGCCCGGGGACGCCAAGCCGAAGTAGGCGGGCCCCGGCCGCATCGAGTCAGTGCGGAGCCTCGGGCGGCCGCTCGCGCCGCCGCGGGCTGGCCGCGTAGGGCCGGACCAGCGACTCCCACAGCGGCCGCTTCCGGGGCCGGGCGCGCAGCTCGCCCAGAGGCAGCCGCGCGAAGAAGCTCGCCCCCCAGGTGACGAGAAACGCCGCCGCGAAGCCGGCCAGAATCACCGTCACCAGCCACCCCGGGACGATTCCCACCCGCGCTCGCTCGTAGAAGGCGCCCTGGCTCTCGGACGGGTGGCTGGAGACCTTCACGAACCAGGCGCCGAGCAGCATCGCCAACAGCGACCCGTAGGCGCGGCCGAGCCGCGTCTGCACCGCCGAGAGCATCGACAATTGCAACTGCGGCCGCTCGAGCTGCATCGCCAATTCCTTCAGGGCGTCGGTGTCCACCGGTTCGCGGCGCAGCAACGGCGCCCAGACGCCTTCCTCGAGCAGCCGCAGCCGCCGGTTCCACAAGTCGTAGTACCGGTACCGGCGCGCCTCGATGAAGAGGAAGGTGGTGACCAGCCAGATGCCCACCAGCAGGGTGACGTGGCTCGCTCCGGGCGACCCGAACGAGAACGAGATGCAGGCGGCCGCGGTCGTGAGCGCCCAGTTCGAGGTGGTGTCCAGCCGGGCCCGCCACAGGTCGCTCCGGCCGAGCTCGCCCCGGTACAGGTGGGCCAGCGCGCTTTCGGAATGAGGCACTTCCTCGAGAACCTCGGCCATCGGGTGAAGCCTGGGGACGGCCCGGCCTGGAATCAATCGAGCGAGCCTCCGGCCGGCGCCGACCGGCGTGTCCAGTGCCCTGGCCGCGAGGTCGTGCCCATCTTTCGCGGGCATGGAACACGCCAATCCCGTCGAGGCGCTTGGTCGGCTCGTGGCCGACGAGCAGGACCGCATCGTCCGGCTCTGGGCAAAGCGCTTGGGGAAGGAAGTCCGCGACCCCGAGGTCCACGACGCGGGCTTGCGCGGGCCCCTCGAGCAGCACGTTCGCGAGCTTGGCCGCCTGCTACTCGAACGAGGCGCCGAGGGCGTGGCGCTCTGGGCTGAGGGCGTGCGGCCGCACGGGCCGCGGCGGTACGACCAGCGCTTCGAGGCGCAGGACCTGGTGCGCGAGTGGAAGGCGCTCGGCCAGGTGCTGCTGGCGGTCTACACCCGCCGCCACGGCCAGCTCGAGCCTGAGGTGGCCGACCTCGTCGCCGAGCTGGTCGGCGAGGCGCTGGCCGCGACGTCCGAGAGCTGGATGAGGGTGGTGCGGACCGAGGAGGTGCGGTTTCGCGAGGCGGCCGTGATGGAGACCATTCTCCAGCACGTGGACGTGGGCATCTTGCTGGCCGGGCGCGACGGCGCGCTGTCCTACGCCACGCCGGCGGTGGCGCGGCTCACCGGCCTGCCGGTGCGCGCCCTCGTCACCGGCCGCGGGGCCCGGTCGCTGGACGGGGTGCTGGCGCAGCTCGACGCGCGCCACCTCGACGGCAGCCCGTATCGCGCGGCCGATTTTCCCCTCGCCCGGGTGCTTCGCCTGGGGGGCGCGCTTCACGGCGAGTGGATGGTGATTCGGCGTCAGCCCGCGGGCGAAGAGGTCGTGCTCGAGATGGACGCCGTCCCCCTCTGGGAAGACGGGCCGGGCAGCACCGTCGCCGGGGCGCTCTTGACGCTGGTCGACCGCACCGACAGCGCCCAGCGGTCGCGCCAACTGTCGGAAGCCTACGAGCAGTTGAGGCGCGTGCAGGAACGGCTACTGCAAAAGACGCGGGCGCAGGCCCTGGGCCAGCTCGCCGGCGGCGCCGCCCATGCGCTCAACAACTTCCTCAACGTGCTGCGCCTTCGGGTGACGCTTCTGCGCAAGGACTTCAAGCCCGAGCACTTGGACGCGCTGGAACGCGCGCTGCGCAACGTCGAGGCCCTGGTCGCGCGGCTGCAGGAATTCTCGGAACAGAGGGCCGAGGAAGAGCTCGCCGACGTCGACGTCGATGTGGAACTGCGCGAGGCGGTGGCGCTGGCCCGGGAAGAGCTCGGGCGGGAGGGCAGCCGGGCCACCCTCGTCGAGGACTTGTCGAGCGGAGGCCGGGTGCGGCTGGACGCGGCGCTCTTGCGCGAGCTGGTGGTGACGCTGTTGACCTGGGCGGCCGACCGCATGCCCGAGGGCGGGGCGGTGACGCTCGCCACCCACCGGCGCGACGGCGAGGTCGAGCTGCGGGTGGTGGACACGGGCAAGCCGTACGCTGCGGACGAATTGGCCGCGCTGTTCGACCCGCTGCGGAGCGCGACCTTCAGCCCCCAGAAGTCGCTGCTCCTCGCGGTCGCCCGCAGCCAGGTGCAGCGCTGGGGAGGCCAGCTCTCGTTCGAGAGCCACCCGGAAGGGGGCGTCTTCCAGGTGCGGCTGCCCCTGGTGCCCGCGGCCGACCAGGCCCTGCCCCCGCCACCCGCAGCGCTGGAGCGGCCGGCGCACCACGCGCGCCCCCGTCGGGTGCTGGTAGTGGACGACGACGCCGACACCGCGGTGATGATGGCCCAACTGCTCGCCGACGAGGGGTACGAGGCCAAGGTGGCGGGCAGCGGGACCGAGGCGCTCGAGCTGTGGGCGGCTCAGCGCTTCGACGCCGCGCTCCTAGACGCCTTGATGCCCGGTATGTCGGGCTGGGACCTGGCCCGCGAGCTACGGACGCGCTCTCCGCACGCCTTGCTGGCGATGGTGACCGGGGCCGACGTCCGGGGCATGAACCGGGCCAACCTCGCGCTCGTCGACTCGGTGTTCCGGAAGCCCGTGGACATGGGGGCGCTCGACCAGTTCCTCTCGAACCAGGCGGTCGCGCCCGGCTGAGGGCGGTGAGAGAATGGCGCGGTGGACGAGGTCGAGCTCGAGCGGGTGCGCCAGAAGGTCGAGGCGGGCGAGGCGCTGAGCGCGCCGGAGTTCTCCCTGCTCGAGAAGGCCGCTCGAAGCCGGCAGGGCCCGGCCTTTCGGCTGGCGGTCGCCCACGCCTGGATGAACGCGGGCGACGACCGGCGGGCCGTCCGGCTGCTCGAGTCGATGCAGCGCGACTTTCCACGCGAGGTGCAGGTGTGGCTCGCCCACGCCCGGGCCCTGGTGTCGCTCGAACGCTACGGGCCCGCCGAGAGTTCGCTCGAGCAGGCGCTGCGGGTGAACCCGGGCGACCCTGAGGCCCAGAAGGTGTTGGCGGTGGTGGCCCTGCGGCGCGGCGAGGTGGGGCGCGCGCGGGCCCTCGTCGACGAAGTGCTCCGCGTCGACCCGGCGGACGGAGAGGCCCGGCTGCTGAAGGCAGAGCTCGACGCGTCGCCCCGGCCTGCGCAGAAGGCCCCGAAGGGGGAATTCGTGGCGGCGCTGCTCGCGCAGTTGAGGTCGCAGAGCACGCCGCACCTGTTACAGGAGGGCGAGCTCTTGGTGCGGCTGGGGCAGGGGGGGGTGGGGCGGCTCGACCTGGCGTCGCTCTATGCCGGGTATCTCGAGGAAGGCCACGCGCTGCAGCCCGCGGTCGAGGCTGTCGCGTCCGAGCTGGCCGAGCGCGCGCTCGGCGTTCCCGAAGGGCGCGAGGCGTTGCTCGAACGGGTCAGCCCCGTCTTGCGCGACTCGGCCTTCCTCGAGCGGGCGGTGGGGGCCGCCCGGCGCGAGGGCCCGGCCGGGCTGGTGGTGCTCTACGTCCTCGACGATTCGGCGCTGGTGCGGTACCTGCCCGAGGGGGCCTTGCGGGACCACGGGGTGACGCTCGACGAGGTCGACGCGGCGGCCTGGCGCAACCTGGCCGAACGCCTGGCCGAACCCCGGTCCGTCGCCCTGGAAGGCGGAAGCCTGCGCCTGTCGTCAGATCGGACCGGGCTGTGGGCGCTGTGTGAAGGCGACGGCCACGACGCGGCGCGCCTGTTGGTGCCGGCCCAGCAGGCCGCGCTTGAAGAGGCGGTCGGGGCGGGGCCCTACCGGGCATTCCTGGGGCTACGCGAGCTGGCGCTGGTGTGCCCGGAAGCCGACGCCGCGTCGGTGGCCGCCCTGGGGTCCGCGGCGCCGGCGGCCGACGGCATCGGGGGCCAGTTCCGGCTCGAGACCGCCGGGCGGCTGACGCGCGGGTGAGGCGCAAGCGCGGGGAATTCGCGGCTGGTTTATGATGACGGGAAAGGAGCGACCATGGCGAAGCTACTGGCGTTGGTGCTCGGGCTCGGAATCACGATGTTCACCGCCTACTACTACATCAAGGGTCAGGTCGGCCCGACGCGCCCTGACGGCAAGTCGGCCCCGAAGCAGACGCTGGACAACGTGCGCGGCGCGGCGAAACAAATCGAAGAGGACGCCCAGAAGCGCGTCGACGACGCCGTCAGCAAGGGCATTCCCCAGCAGTAGCTACCCGCGCGGCTTCCGGGCCGGGCGCTTGTCGTACCGGGCGGTCACCACCGTCCGGATGCCGCCGCGGACGAAGAAGTCCCCCTCCACGCTGAGCGAGCGGGGCCCGAGGGCCTTCACCAGGTCGTCGCGGATGCGGTTCGTCACCGCCTCGTGGAAGGCCCCCTCGTTCCGGTAGGACCACAGGTACAGCTTCAGGCTCTTCAGTTCGACGCAGCGCCGGTCGGGCACGTAGCGGATTTGGAAGCGGGCGAAGTCGGGCTGGCCCGTCATCGGGCACAGGCAGGTGAACTCCGGGCACTCGAAGGCGACCTCGTAGTCGCGGTCGGCGGCCGGGTTGGGAAACGTCTCGAGGTGCTTCGACGGCTGGCTCGGCATGGGGGGTGCTTATCGCAGCCG
>JAHFDQ010000305.1 GCA_023248915.1 Archangiaceae bacterium
ACTGGGCGAGGATTCTCTTGCGCCTCGCGCCCAGCGCCTTGCGAATGCCGATCTCGCGGGTCCGTTCGGTGACCGCCATCAGCATGATGTTGAGGATGCCGATGCCACCCACCAGCAGCGACAACAGACACACCCCGAAGGCGGCGGCGGTGATCACCTGCGACAGGCCGTTCAGCGCGTGAGTCATCGTCTCGTTGGTGGCGAGCTCGAAGTTCGCTTCTTCGGCAGGGCCCACTTTTCGCCGCTGGCGCAAGACGCGGGTCACCTCGTCCTGGGCCTTGTCGAGCAGGTCGGCGTTCCGGGCCTGGACGTTGATCGACAGGGGCCGCTTGTCGCCGTAGAGCTGGTGAAACGAGCCCATCGGGATGAGCGCCATATTGTCGAGGCTGAACATGCCCATCACGGTGCCTCGCCGCGAAAGCACCCCGATGACGGTGAACGGGCGGTTGCGCACCCGCACCTCCTGGCCGACGGGCTCGGTGTCGGGGAAGAGCCGGTCCACCACGTCGGGCCCCAGCACCGCGACCGAGCTGCCCTCGGCCTCGTCGCCCGCCCCCACGAAGCGGCCCTTCACGACCGTCAGTCCGCCGGTGTCGATGTACTCGGACGTGACGCCCACCATGAAGACCGAGGGCTGAGTCTCGGCGCTCGCGGTGTGAATCTTCTGGCCCCACTGGCCGCTCGACGCCGACGCGGTCCCCACCGAAGGGCAGTGCTCGACGATGGCGCGGCGGTCTTCGAGCGTCAGGTTGGGGCGCCGCGCCAGCTTCGCCCAGTCGCGATGTCCGCCGAAGTGCATGCCCACCTGCATCTTGTCGACCCGGAAGACATTGGCGCCGAGCTGCGACAGGTCGCGGTTCACCTTCAGCCGCAGCCCTTCGATGAGCGCCATCATCGTCACCACGGTCGCCACGCCGATGACGATGCCGAGCAGCGTCAACAGCGATCTCAGCGGGTGGGCGGCGAAGGTGCCTGCCGCGAGCCTCAGGTTGTCGAGGAAGGCGCGCACGTGCCGTCACTCCCAGCGAAGCGCCTCGACCGGGTCCAAGTTGGCGGCGCGCACCGCCGGCCACAGGCCGAACAGCAACCCCACCAGCCCCGAGAACGACACCCCGAAGACGATGGTCAGCGGCTTCACCGTGGCGGCCAGGGGCGTAATCTCGGAAACCAGCTTGGCCCCCGACAGGCCCACCGCCGTGCCGAGCAGCCCGCCCAGGGCCGACACCGCCACGGCCTCGAGCACGAACTGGGTGATGATGGTGCGCTTGCGAGCGCCCAATGCCCGGCGGATTCCAATCTCGCGGGTCCGCTCGGTCACCGACACCAGCATGATGTTCATGATGCCGATGCCGCCCACCAGCAGGGTGATGAGGCCGATGCCCACCGCCACCCCGAAGAGTGCTCCGGTGAGCTGCTTGTACGTCTCGGCGAGCTGTTCGGGCCGGTTGACCGCGAAGTCGTCCTTCTTGTCCGGGGGAGTCGCCCGCGCCCGCCGCATGATGCCCACCAGTTGGTCTTCGGCGGCGGTGAGCACCTCGGGCGACTCGACCGCCACGCCAATCGACAGCCCGCGCCGCTTGCCGTAGTACCCGACGAAGCTCTTGAAGGGGATGAGCACGGTCAGGTCCTGGCTCGAGTCGAGCACCTTGCCCTTTCGCGACAGGGTGCCGATGACCGTGAAGGGGTGGTTGCCGATGCGCACCGTCGCCCCGAGTGGGCTGGACATCGGGAAGAGGCCGTCCACCACGTCCATGCCCAGCACCGCCACCGGGTGGCGCGCGTCGTCGTCGGCGTCGGTGAGGAAGCGGCCCGAGGTGACCTCGAAGCCCGACACGGCCAGGTAGTCGGGGGTGGTGCCGGTGACGTCCACCGCGCTCACCGATTGGCCGAGGAAGGACACGTCCTCGTTGCTGTCCACGATGGGCGCGACCGCGGTGGCATAGGTCGAGTGCGTGCGCACCACCTCGAGATCGGAGAGGGTCAGCTCTTTCCGATTGCGGTACTCCCACCAGTTGCCCATCTGCACCCAGGGCATCTTAGAGACGTACAGCGAGGATGAGCCGATGCTCGCCAGTTGGTTGGCGAACGACGAGTCGAGCCCCTGGGTGATGCCGAGAATGGCGAGCAGCGTCGCCACGCCGATGCCGATGCCCGTCGTGGTCAACACCGTGCGCAGCCGATTGGTGCGCAGCGACAAGAGGGCGATGCGGGCACCCTCGACGAAGTCCACGCGCGCGTTCATGTCAGCTCGTGGCGCAGGGCCGCGGCCAGCCGCGGGTCGTCGCGCAGGTTCTCGAGCGCCACCTGGCGCCCCGGGCCGTCGGCGATGACCAGCCCGTCGGACAGCCGCACCGCCCGGGGGCACCGCGCGGCCAGCTTCGGCTCGTGGGTGACCAGGCAGAGGGTGTGGCCGGTCCGGTGCAGCGCTTCGAACAGCTTGAAGATCTCTTCCCCGGTCGCCGAGTCGAGGTTGCCGGTAGGCTCGTCCGCGAGCAAGAGCGAAGGTTCGGCCGCCAACGCGCGCGCGATCGCCACCCGCTGCCGCTGGCCGCCCGACAGCTCGTTGGGCCGGTGCGCCATGCGCTCGGTCAGGCCGACCTTGTCGAGCGCCGACCGGGCGCGCTCGCGCCGTTCTTTCGCCTTCAGGCCCCGGTAGACCAGGGGCAGCTCGACGTTGGCGAGCGCCGTCTCGCGGGGCAGAAGTTGAAAGGTCTGGAAGACGAAGCCGATCTCCCGGTTGCGGATGTCGGCCAGCTCGTCGTCGGACAGCCCCGCCACGTCGCGCCCGTTCAGCAGGTAGCGCCCCGAGGTCGGCGTGTCGAGGCAGCCCAACACGTTCATCAAGGTGCTCTTGCCCGACCCCGACTGCCCGACGATGGCCACCCACTCGCCGCGGTCGATGGTGAGGTTGACGCTCTGCAACGCGCGCACCTCTTCGCCGCCGACGTGGTAGGTGCGGCTGATGTCGCGCAGGTCGATCAGCATCGGCTAGCCGCGTCCGCCCAGGCCGTGCTTCTTCTTGTCGCCGGGTTTGGTCTCTTCGACGCGGTCGCCCTCGTTCAGGTCCTTGGCCAGCGTGCGGTACGGGCCCTCGACCACCTTGTCGCCCGCGGCCAGCCCCTCGACGATCTCGATGTCGGTGTCGGACGAGATGCCGGTGCGCACCCGCCGGACGTGGACCTTCATCTCTCCGTCCACCACGAAGACCACCTTCGCCAGCGTCTCGGCGCGCCTCTTCGCAGTCAGCACCGTGGCGGCGCCCTCGACCGGAGCGACCGCGTCGGGCAGCGACTTCTCGGCGCGCACCGTCACCGCCTGCACCGGCACCACCACCGCCGAGTCGCGCGTCTCGGCGGCGATGCGCACCTCGGCGCTCATGCCCGGCATCACCTTCGGCGGCCGCGACCCGAGCGCCACGGTGATGGGGAATGACGTTACCTCGGCGTCGGTGCCGGCGTTCTTGATGAGCGCCTTCTGGGCGATCTCGACCACCTCGCCGTCGAAGGTCTGCCCCTCGAGCGCGTCGACGACGATCTCGGCTTTCTGCCCCGGGCGCAAGTGCACCACCTCGTGCTCGCCGACTTCGATCTTCACCTCCATCGCGGCCAGCGCGGCGATGGTCATCACCACGTCTTCGCTGAAGTCAGAACCGCGCACCCGCTCGCCCACTTCGCGTGACAGCTCGATCACCGTGCCCTCGATGGGCGAGGACATCGTCGTCTTCGACAGGTTGTTGTCGGCCTCTTCGTAGGCGGCCGAGGCCTGTGCCAGCCGCTCGCGCGCCGACGCCAGCCGGGCGATCGCGGCGTCGCGGTCGGCCCGGGACCGGTCGAGCTCGGCGGTCGAGGCGAGCCCCTTCTGCACCAGGCCCTCGACGCGGCCGTGCTCGGAAGCGGTGCGGTCGACGTCGACCTGGGTCACCTGGACGTCGGCCTTGGCGCCGCTCACCGCCGCGAAGGCCTGGCGCGAGGCCGCCTCGAAGCGGCGGCGGTCGATGCGCCCAAGCAGTTGCCCTTTCTGGACCTTGTCCCCTTCCTTGACGTCGAGCTCGACCAGGTCGCCCGAGATGTTGGACGAGATCTTCACGGTGGTGGCGGCCTGCACTTTGCCCGCGCCGGTGATGGTGCGGACGATGGGCGCCTTCTTCGCCGCGGCCACCTGCACCTCGACCGCCGGGGCCGGCCGGCCCTTCAAGCCCGCGACCGCGATTCCCGCAGCCCCAAAGAGGAGCACCGCCGCGATCGGCACCTTCCACCACTTCATGGCTTCTCTCCAGTCTCGACGACGCCCATCACCCGAGCGACGGCTGCGCGGGCGACCTCGACGTCGATGCGGCTTTGCAGGGCGATGAGCTCGGCCTGAGCCAGCTTGAGCTGCGCGTCGCGCACGTCGAGGGTCGACCCGGCCCCCGCCGAGAAACGCTCGGACGCGAGAGACAGCCCCTGCTTGGCGAGCTCGCGGTTGGTGGCGGCGATGCCGACGACCTCGAGCTGGGTGGAGAGCGCCGAGATCGCCCGCCGCGCGTCGGCCTCGAGCTCGCGCCCGGCCTGGTCGAGATCGATCTCGGCGAGCGAGCGCGCGTGCTCGGCCTGGCGTTCCTGGGCCTCGGTGGCGTAGCCGGAGAAGATCGGCCAGCCGAGGTTTAGCCCGGCCGAGACCGAGTTCTGCTTTGCGAGATCGGTGAAGAAGGGGTCGGCGCTCGGGGAAGTGCGGCTGTACGAGCCGGTTACGCCAACCTGCGGGTAGTAGCTCGCGCCGGCCAGCTTCACGCCCAGCCCCGCGGCCCGCACCTTCGCCTCGAGCACGCGGAACAGCGGCCGGTGGGCCTTCGCGGAAGAGACGACGGCGTCATGGCTCGGAGGCGGCCCGGGCGGCAGGCCCAGCGGCGCCGGCGCCTCGGCGACCAGCTCTTCGGCCCCCGAGCGGGTGAGCCAGACGGCCAGGTCGGCCGAGGCCGAGGCCAGGCTCTGCCCCTGGCGCAGGACGGCGATGCGGTCATTCCCCAGGTTCACCTCGGCGGCGATCGCCTCGCGCTTCTGGGCCCTGCCCGCCTCGAACAGCGCCCGGGCGCGGTCGAGCTGGCGCACGCTCTCTTCCGCCGTCACCCGCAGCACGTCCAGCGACCGCTGCGCGCCGAAGAGGGCGTAGAACCGGCGTACCGCCTCGAGCTCGGAGGCCAGGGCCTGCTCCTGGGCCTGCCCGCTCGCCGCCTCGGCCTGGGCCCCGGACTGGGCGATCTGGTTCCACCAGCGGCCGCCGTCGTACAGGAGCTGCGACACCGTCAGCGAGAGCGCGAACGAGCCGCGGCTCGAGCCGGGTACGTCGACCGTCCCCTGGTGGAAGGACAGCGTGCCATCCGCGCCGAGCTCGGGCACCGTGGTGAGCGACCGCTGCGGGCCCGAGGCGGTGCCCGAGGCCGAGGCGTCGAGCTCGACGTGCGGGTAGATGGCGGCCCGCGAGACGCGCATCTGCTCGGTGGCCCGGCGGGCGTCGAGCTCGGCCCGGAGCGCCTCGGTGTTGCGGCGCGCGGCGACCCGCGCTTGGTCGAGGGTGATGGGTGTCGCGGTGGCAAGGACCGCGACCAGGGTGGACGTGAGCATCACCGCGAGGCTCCGTCCCGGTTCGCGACCTGCGTCTCGGCGAGACTCACCGGGCCCCACCCGGGCAGACCGTCAACGGGAGTCTCGACGAAACACACCGGGCTCCACCCGGGCAAGCCGTCAACGGGAGTCTCGGCGAGACTCACCGGGCGCCCCCCGGGCAGAACTTCCGCAGACATCCTGACGAGCATCATCGGACGCCTCCGGTCAACCCTGGCAGCCCGATCAAGAAGACGGCCGCGTACGCTCCGTAGAGCGCGAAGCCGGTCACCAGCGCCCTCGGGCGCGACAGTCCCGTCGCCTGGGCGAACCCTAGTCCGAGCATCGCGGCGGCCCACAGCGAGAAGAAGTCCACCGCGCCCAGCACCCGGGCCAGCTCGGGCGAGGCGTCGGGGCTCAGCGCGCGCAGGGAAGACGGCAGCAGGGTGAGCGCCTCGGCCTCGGTCAGCCCCGGAGCGTGGAACGCCGCGACGGCAAAGACGAGGTGGTAGAGCGCCACGGGCAACATCGCCACCGAGGCCGCCGCGAAGTACTTGCCGAACGGCGCCTTGGCCCCCCAGAGCCAGCCGGCGACCAGCAGCGCCAGCGCGGCGAACAGCACCGACAGCGGCCGGACGACGCCCGCGGCGACCCCCCCCACCAGCCGAACACGGCCCGCCTGGCGAATCTTGTCCTGGATGTCGTTCTCGGAGCTCCGGGCGAGGTCGCCCGCCTCGGTCAGCTCGGACACCACCTTCGAGGTCGGGTCCCACCGGACCGCTCCGGCCGCGCCGGACAGGCTCACGCACAGGGCCAGGACTGCCAGGGGCAGCGCCCAACGCCGCCCCTCGACCGCCGCGGGCACTCCGCCGACGGGGTCGATGAGCGCTTTGACGGGTGCCGAGAGTGCGACCATGGGACGTTCGGGGGACCCTACGCCTACCCCGCTCCGCGATTGCGCGAAAGGGCTGTAGCACCTTGTAGCCGAAATTTTGCGGGGTCGATCGTCCCGAGGTAGACCGTGGGATGGGCACCTACGTCCGGGAGTCGTAATGGTCGACAGCACCGATTTTGCTCAGGTGATGGCCGAAGCCGACGACATCTCCAGGGCCGTCGGGCAGCAACTGACCTCGGCGCACGTGCTCCTGGCGATGTTCACCGTCGAGAATCGCGGCCAGGTGCTGCTGAAGGAACGCGGCGTCGACGAGGACCAACTGCTGGCGGTGCTCACGGTGGTGCCGGCCGAGCAGGAAGGCCTTGTGCGCGAGCTGGTCGAACGGACGCGGGAGATCGCCCAGAACTGCGGACAGCGCGAGGCCGACTGCCTGCACCTGCTCATCGCCACCACCCGAGTGCGCTGCCTGGCCCAGGACCTGCTCCTGCGCTCCGGGTTGGACCTGACCGGCCTGCGCAACACCGCCCTCTCCTACTACCTGAGCGGCCGCATGCCGCGGAAGCTGCAGCTCGGCCGCGAGGCCCCGGTGGGCGCGCCGCGCAGCCCGTCCGGCAGGCCGATCGGCGCTCCGCCGTCGCCTCTTTCGAGCGCACACCCGGCGAGGGCAGCCACCGCGGTCGCCGAACCCTCGCCCGACCGGTACCCGTCGTCGCCACGCGAATTGGTGGGTGAGGTGACGGCCCGCGAGGCGCAGCGGGAACCCGAGCCGGTGGCTCAGGTCGCGGCGCCCATTCCGGCGCCGGCGCCTACCCGGCCTGCCCGCGCGGCGGCTCCTTCAACCAACAGGGCGTCACGCTTGGCGCTCGACCCCAAGGACTTCCCGCTGCTCAACGCGATGGGGAAGAACCTGTCGGTCATGGCGCAGGAAGGCCGCCTCGACCCGGTCGTCGGGCGCGCGAAGGAAATCGACGAAGTCATAGACATTCTCGGCAAGCGCCGCACCAACAACCCCTGCCTGGTGGGTGAGCCGGGCGTGGGCAAGACGGCGGTCGTCGAGGGGGTGGCGCAGCAGTTGCTCCGGCTGAAGGGCACCCTGGCCGAAAAGGTGGTGGTCGAGCTGGA
>JAHFDQ010000306.1 GCA_023248915.1 Archangiaceae bacterium
GCCGCCTCGAGGCCGGGGTAGCGGGCGACGAATTCGTCGTAGGCCTTCGGGGGCTTCGGCAGGGCGGCCATCGGGGCTCCTTGGGGTGCTCGAGCGCGCCAACCTAGCACTGACTCCGCCGCAATCCCCTCTGCGGCCCGGCAGCCGAGCTTTACCCGACACTCGCCCCCGGGTACCCGCTTGGTGGAGGGTCTGGAGTGTAGGATTAGTCCTTCGAGCAACGGAGCGCGGTGGGGGGACTGCGGGCATGGACGACATTCCTGAGGCAGCCCTGCTCGACCTGGTTTCCGCGCTGGTAGTCGTGATCGACCGCGACGGCCGCATCGTTCGGTGGAACTCTGCCTGCACGCAGGCTTCCGGCTACTCGTTCGAGGAAGTGCGCGGCAAGCACGTCTGGGACATGAGCCGCTCGCCTGGCGAGGTCGCCTTGGTCAGGGAAGTGTTTGCCGACCTGGACGCCGGCCGCGTCCCGCGCCAGTACGAGAACCAGGTGGTAGGCAAGGACGGAACCCACCGCTGGATTGCCTGGACGAATTCCGCCTCGTTCGGGCCCGACGGACGAGTGGCGTTCGTCGTAGCCACGGGCGCCGACATCTCCGAACGCAAGCGCACCGAGGAAGCGCTCGAGCACAGCCAGAAGAGCATGGCGCGGGCGCAGACCATCGGCCGCGTCGGAAATTGGGAACGAGACATCATCACCAACCAGATCTACTGGTCCGACGAGTTGTACCGGCTCGTCGGCATGTCCCCGGGCGAGCCGCTCGACGGCTTCGAAGACTTCCTGAAGCTCGTTCACCCCGAAGACCGCGAGCGGGTGACGAAGGCCGCGGGCGACGCGGTGCGCGCGGGCATGCCGTACTCGGCCGATTTCCGTTTGGTGCGCAGGGACGGCACCGTCCTCCTCGTCCACGCGAACGCGGAGTTGGTGGAAGACGAGCACGGGCAGCGGCGCCGGCTGGTCGGCACCGCGCGGGACATCACCGAGCGAGGCCTGGCCGAGGCCACGGTGAAGGCGAGCGAAGAGCGCATCAGGCTGCTGCTCGAATCATCTGCCGAGGGAATTTTCGGCGTAGACCTGAAAGGCGACTGCAGCTTCGCCAACCACGCGTTCGCCGAGATGCTCGGCTACGCCGGACCCGACAGCCTGCTCGGAAGGAACTTGCACGCCCTCATGCATCACTCCCGGGCCGACGGTTCACCCTTCCCTCCCGAGGAATGTCCAGGGCTGAAGGCCTTGAGGTCGGCGAGCGCGCTTCAGGTCGAGGACGACGTGTTCTGGAAGGCCGACGGCACGCGTGTTCGCGTCGAGTACCGGGTTCGCCCCATCCTCCAGGGCGGCAAGCTGACGGGCATCGTCACCACCGTCCGGGACATCGGCGAAAAGAAGCGCGCCGAGGAAGCCGAGCACTTCTTGTCCGAGGCGAGCAAGGCCCTCGCCAGCTCGCTCGACTACTCCGCGACGCTCGCCCAGGTGGCGCAACTGGCCGTGCCGCGGCTGGCCGACTGGTGCCTCATCTTGGTGCTGGGCGAGGACGGGACGCTGCGGCCGATCAAGGTGGCCCACGCCGACCTCGCCAAGTCCGAGCTGGCGCGCGACATCGAACGCGGCTTCCCGCCTCCGCCCGGCGCGGCCAGCGCGCGCGTGCTGGGCACCGGGCAGCCCGAGCTGACCCGCGACGTCCGCGACGAGGACCTGGTCGCGACCGCCGTCGACGCGGCGCACCTCGAGGCGATGCGGCGAATCGGCATCCGGTCGCGCATCGCGGTGCCGCTCGCCGCGGAAGGCAAGAACTTCGGAGCCGTCATCCTGGTCGCGGCCGAGTCCGGTCGCCGCTACGGACCGAACGATCTGGCGCTGGCCGAGGAGGTCGGTCGCCGCGCCGCCCTGGCCATCGCGAACGCGCGGTTGTACCAGACCGCCCAGCGGGCCGTTCAGGCTCGGGAAGACCTGCTGGCGATCGTCTCGCACGACCTCCGGACACCGCTGTCCGTCATCGTGCTCCAGGCGACCGCGCTCCAGCGGTTGTTCCTGACGGCGGAGCAGACCAGCGCCCTGAAGAAGCTCGCGTCCATTCGAAGCTCGGCCGCGCAGATCAAGCTGCTGATCACCGACCTGCTCGACGCGGCCACCATCGAAGCCGGCAGACTGGCCATCGTGCGGCAGCGCCACGAGATCCGGTCGATGGTGGACGACGCCATCGAGGGGACTCAGCCCCTGGCCGAGCAGGGCTCGCTCAAGGTCGAGCGGCAGGACTTGAAGGGCCTGCCTCTGGTGGCCTGCGACCGCCGCCGCATCCTGCGCGTGCTGACGAACCTCCTGTCGAACGCCATCAAGTTCACCCCTTCGGGCGGGACGATTCAGGTCCGGGCCGAGCGCTGCGACGGCGCCGTCCGCTTCACCGTGGCCGACACTGGCAGCGGCATCTCTCCCGACGCGGTGCCTCACCTTTTCGAGCGCTACTGGCAGGCCGACCGGGCGAAGCGCGCGGGAGCCGGCCTGGGGCTGTTCATCGCCAAGGGAATCGTCGAAGCCCACGGCGGCCGTATCTGGGCCGAGAGCAAGTTGGGCGAAGGGAGCAGCTTCTACTTCACCCTGCCCGTCGAGCCGCCGTCTGAAGCCAGGTCGACAAGGTAGGTGGATGTACGCGTCAGCTGTCCGTCGTTCGAGGCGCGTTCCCAAGGTAGCATCCCCCCGACAAGGAGAGCCCGGAGGGCATGCCGCCCGCGTCCAGCGCAGACATCGCGCGAGCGCCCGCAACGCGGCGGACGCCCGGGTGTGCCTTTGCCGCGTTCGCCGCGCGACTCACTTTCTTCGCGCTCGCCGCCGGCTGCGATGAACGTCTTCCCGACTCGCCCCGCCCCGTCGCGGTGATTCCGGACCAGGGCCCGTCTGGGCACGCGGTGCGCATCACCATCTCCGGTGAAGGGCTCTCGCCCAGCGTGACCACCAACTTCGACCACCGGTCGCGAAGCCGCCTGAACACCCGCTTCGTCGTCCGCCTTGGGAGAGTGCCCCTGCGCGACGTGCGCGGCGCGGCCGACGGCGCCCTGACCGCGGAAGTGCCCGAGTCGCTCGAGGAAGGCCTCTACGCGCTGACAGTGGTCGACTCGGCCGGGCGGTTCGGCGAGCTGGCGGACGCCTACCGGGTGGTGGGCGATGACGAGTCGTTCAACCTCGTCTCGTCGTTCCGCTTCGAACCCATTGGGCCCGCGGCCGCGTCGGTGCCCTTCGCGGTGGCGATCGATGCGCTGGACGACGACGGCCAGGTCGTGGGCAGCTTCAACGGACCCGCGGCGCTCTCGGACCTGACGGGAACCGCCGTCCCTTCCACCGTGGGCTACTTCGTCGGAGGCCGGTGGAAGGGCCAGGTCGAGGTGCGGCAGCCGCACCCGAGCGACGCCTTGACCGCCACCGCGGAGGGCGGAGCGAGCGGCGAGTCCAACACCTTCGTGGTCACCGCCCTGCCCGGAACCGCCTTGAGGTTCTCGACGCCGCCGCGCGCGGTGGCCGCCGGCGACTGCTCGCCGGCAGTCACCGTCGAAATCCTCGACGCGCTGGGACAGACGACAGTCGCGGCCGCGCCCACCCTCGTGTCGCTCGCACCGAGCCAGCCGGTGGGGTTCGGCCTGTTCTCCGACGGCGCGTGCACGGCGCCCCTGTCGTCGCCGACGGTCGCGGCGGGTGACGCTTCGGCCACGGTCTACTTCCGAGCTACCCACGTCGGTCCGGTGACGCTGTTCGTCAGCACTCCGGGGCTGACCGGAGCCTCCCAGCAGGAATCGGTGGTGGCCGCGCCGGCGGTCCGGCTGGTGTTCCAGACCGCACCGCAGAACGTCGCCGCGGGGGCCTGCTCGCAGCCGGCCACCGTCCAGGCGGAAGACACCTGGGCCAACCCGTCGCCGGCGTCCGTCTCGGGAACCGTCGGGCTCGCCGCGGTGGGCACTGCGTTCGGTTTCTTCTCTGACGCGACGTGCGCCAGTTCCGCCTCGTCCGTCCCCCTGGCCCAGGGCCAGGCGAAGGCGACGTTCTACTTTTCGAGCACCCGGGCGCAGCTCGCGGACGTCTCTGCCAGCCTCGGCAGCCTGACGCCCGCGACCCAGACCGAGCGAATCGACCCGGCCGGACCGGCGACGCAGTTGGCGTACGTCACGCCCGCCCAGACGATTCCAACCGGCACCTGCTCGGCCGCCGTCACCCTGGAGACACGAGACCCGTTCGGCAACGCCGTCGCGGGCACGTCGGCGGTGCAAGTGGCGCTCGCGGCGGCGCCGGCGGCCGGGTTCACGCTCTACGGCGATGCCGCCTGCACGAACGCCGTCGGCTCGGTCGGCATTGCCGCCGCGTCCTCGACGGCCTCGTTCTACTTCCAGGGCCAGGTGCCCCGAATGGTGTCGGTCTCTGCGAGCGCGGCCAACCTGACCTCGGCACTTCAGGTGGAAACCGTCGTTCCCGGAGCGGGCTACGACGCTGGAACCTGCCCGCCCGACTCGGTGACTTTCACAGCCGACGGCACGTTCACGCTGCCGGCCAACTGCACGTCGATGACGGTGCAAGCCTACGGGGGTGGAGGCGCGGGCGGAGCCAAGAACCAGGGCAGTTCGGCCGCCGCGGGTGGCGCCGGAGGTCAGGCGGTCAAGACTTTCACCGGCCAGGCTCCGGGCACGGCCTATCAGATCATCATTGGGCTCGGCGGAACGTGCGGATCGAAGGTCGCGACGCCGGGAGGTTACGCGGGAGGCCGCGGGGGGAATTCTGGCGGCTCGATCAATGGGGGAAACGGCCTCGGCGCGACTGCGCCGCCCGGAGGCACCGGCGGCGCGGGTTCGAGCGGCGGTCAGCCCGGCGGAGCAGGAGGCAACGGAGGTTACGGGGCCGGAGGCGGAGGCGGTGGAGGCGATTCGGCCCCTGGCAACAGCGGCGGAGCCGCGACGACGTTTCAGCTGGCTTCGCCCGTCACCGACTACGTCGTCGCCGGAGGTGGCGGCGGCGCCGGAGCGGCGGACCAGAACGGCGACGTCGCGGGCGCGGGTGGCGCGGCCTGCGACGGTTACGACGGCGCCAACGGAGCCGCGGCGGTCGCCGGAGGCCGCTCGGCAGGAGGCGGGGGAGGAGGCGCGTGCTTCTGCCTCGGCGGGACCTGCGACTCGACCCCAATTCCGGGCGGTGGCGCGGGGGGAGTCAAAGGCACGAGCGGAGGGACCTGCGCTGCTGCCCAGAATGGAGCAGGCGGCTGGGTCGTCGTCACGGTGCCGTGATTGGCGCCCCTGACTACGTCCTCGAAAGTCCACTGCCTACTGTGGGATTTTCAAGGACGTGGCTGCCCTCGTCCAACGCGCGGAACTCCGGGTCCGGCTCGAGACGGCGCTGCGTCGATCTCCGGTGGTCCTCCTCCTGGGGCCGCGTCAGTGCGGCAAGACGACGCTGGCGCGCGAGCTAGCCCGTCGTCCGAAGGCGACATGATTCGACCTCGAGGACCCCGCGACTCCTCTGCGCCCCGAGGTGGCCAGGCAGGTGCTCGCGCCGCTGCGGGGGCTGGTCGTCATCGACGAGTTTCAACGGTTGCCCGGGCTGTTCGAGCTTCTTCGCGTCCTCGCGGACCAGCGACCGGTGCGGACGCGCTTCCTCATTCTCGGCAGCGCTTCCCCGGACTTCGCGAAAGGCGCCTCCGAATCATTGGCCGGGCGAGTCGAGTCCTGCGAGATGTCCGGCTTCGACGTCCGCGAAGTCGATCCGGCCCGTCAAACGGCGCTCTGGGTACGTGGCGGCTTCCCGCCCGCGCTGCTGGCCTGCACCGACTCCGACAGCTCGTTCCCTGGTTCGAGAACCTGGGGAAGCGCCTGGTGAAGTCGCCGAAGGTGTACTTCCGAGACTCGGGGCTGCTCCACGCGCTGCTCGGTCTCGGTACTCGCCTCGAGGTGCTCGCCCACCCCCGTCTGGGTGCGTCATGGGAGGGCTTCGCCCTCGACCAGACGATTCGGCTGACGGGCGCCGAGCGCGATGCGTACTTCTACGCCACCCACGGCGGGGCCGAGCTCGACCTTCTAGTGATGCGCGGCGGCAAGCGATTCGGCTTCGAGTTCAAGCACGACGACGCGCCGCGAATGACGAAGTCGATGCAGGTGGCCATCGCGGACCTGGCCCTGGCCCACCTCTACGTCGTGCACCCGGGCGAGGGCGCCCTTCCACTCTCGGCAGACGCCACGGCGGTAGGGTTGGCGGCCCTCGCCAGGACGCTGGAAAGCGCGAGGCTGGCCCGCCCGCGGGTGTGACTCGCGCCTGGCGGCGTCGCCGAGCGGCCGACCAGAACGGCGCCGTGGGCCGGGTCGTCGTCACGGTGCCGTGATTGGCTCACCCAGAGATCTGCGTCAGCGGCCGTCTCACCCAGGCGGGCACTTGCCGTAGGAGGGAACCGTACCCGGATAGCTCTCGCCGCGGACCGTCAGAGTGACTTGCCCGGTGCTGGGTGTATCGGGCAAGAACGTCGTGGAGATGTCGACGGCCGACCGCGCCTGCCCCACCCCAATCGTCCCCGCATTTGGGAAGCACTGTCCGACCTGCGTGACGACGTCGGTGAAGGCGATGCGCGTCCCATAGTCGTGTCTCTCACGCGCCGTCCCATTGACGGTCACCCCTTGGGGCGTCGAGGCGAACGAGAGGTCGCACATGTACAGCGATACCGAGCCCACGTCGTTACCCACGACGGCGAAGGTGACGCCGTCGGTCGTGGCGAAGGGCACTCTTCCCGAGAGTGGCGTCACGCCCACGCTTACGTGCCATGGGAAGAGCTCGACAGTAACCGTCGAGCCGGTCTTGGTGACCTCCACGAGGACAGTGCCCGAAAGAGTCACCCCGTTCGCAAGCGCACACTCCGGCGCCACGATCGTGACCCCGGCATCGGCCACCGTCGCCGACCCGCAACCTGCGAGGCTCGCCGACGCCTTTGCCTGGATGGCAAGAGCGATGTCTTCCGGTGTCTCTGATGTGTCGACCACGGTCGGAGCGAAACCGAACAAGCTGTCTGCCAAATTGATCAACCCCTGGCTGCTTCGAACGAAGTACGCGCCATCGTCGGCGACGGTGCGCTCTGAAACCGTGGGCCCGTCGGGGACACAACCGGCTCCGGCGGTCATCAACACCAGCAGTCGAAGGCGGTTGCGCACGAGTCGCTCCATTTGAGTCGCTGACCTCGCTAGAAGGACGCTCCGACCCGGAAGAAGTTCAGGTTTATCGAGTACACAAGAGGCCCGCAGGGGCCCCCGCCCTCGCCGTCACCATTGAACAACGGCCCGGCCCAGCAAGGAGACGGGCCGCCGGTGGTGACTCCACCGCTGATTCCCAGCATCCATGCGAGGTAGAACGGGCCCCAGTTGAACTGGTAGCCAAAGTCGACTCCCAGTTGGACTTCGGCCTGCGCGCTGGCAAGAGGCACGGGTTCCTTGGGTAGGCGGTTGCCAGACGGAACGTGGTAGTCCCACCAGTAGGCGCCGATGATCTTCGGGAGCACGAACAGCCCCTTGAACGGCTCGTCACCGATCAGGCGAAACTCGGGGCCGGCGGCTACTGCGACCTGAGAGAAGGTTCGGGTGCCGTTCCCT
>JAHFDQ010000037.1 GCA_023248915.1 Archangiaceae bacterium
CCGCGTGCACGACGGTGGTGGTGAACCGCCCCATCGGCGCGGGAAGCTCGACGGCGAGCTTCTACTTCAAAGGCACCGCCGCGGGCGTCATCGCCGTCACCGGTTCATCGGCCGGGCTGACCTCGGCCAACCAGAGCGAAACCGTCAACCCGCTGGCGGCAAGCCAGTTGGTCTTCACCACCGTCGCGCAGACGGTCAACGCCGGCGCCTGCTCGGCGGTGGCGACGATTCAGCGGCAGGACACCTACGGCAACCCGACCACCGCCGGCGCCATCACGGTGGCCCTCGCCGGCGTACCCGCCGCGGGCTTTACCTTTTACTCCGACGCCGCATGCACGACGGCGGTGGTGAACCGCCCCATCGCCGCCGGAAGCTCGACGGCGAGCTTCTACTTCAAGGGCACCGCCGCGGGCGTCATCGCCGTCACCGGTTCGTCGGCGGGGCTGACCTCGGCCAACCAGAGCGAGACCGTCTCGGCCCTGGCGCCGACGGTGGTGGCATTCACCACCGCGGTGCAAGTGCGGACGGCTGGGACCTGCTCGTTGATCGCCACGGTGCAGTCGCGCGACACCTACGGCAACGTGTCCGCGCCCGCGGCCGGGAAGACCGTCAACCTCACCGCCGCGCCGGCGGCGGGCTTCACCTTCTACTC
This sequence comes from Archangiaceae bacterium, assembly GCA_023248915.1. Taxonomy (GTDB): domain Bacteria; phylum Myxococcota; class Myxococcia; order Myxococcales; family Myxococcaceae; genus JAHFDQ01. The sequence continues at coordinate 653 of JAHFDQ010000037.1, forward strand.
GGACGCCACCTGCACCACCGTCGTCACCACCACGACGCTGGCGGCCGGCGTGAGCACCGCCAACTTCTACTTCAATGGCACGGCGGCGGGCGCCGTCACCGTGACTGCGGCGGCGGCGGCGTGGACGAGCGCGACTCAGGGCGAAACCATCAACGCGGCTCCGCCCAACACCCTGGCCTTCACCACGTCGGCGCAGGCGCTCAGCACGGGAGTGTGCTCGGCCGTCGCCACGGTGCAGTCGCGAGACGGCTTCGGAAACGTATCCGCGCCGGCGGGCGCCACCACCATCAACCTCACTGCTTTGCCCGCCGCGGGCTTCACCTTCTACTCGGACGCCACCTGCACCACCGTCATCACCACCCGGTCGCTGGCGGCCGGAGTCAGCACCGCCAACTTCTACTTCATCGACACCGCGGCCGGGAGCATCACCGTGACGGCCGCGGTCGCGGGCTGGACGAGCGGGACGCAGGTGGAGACCTTGAGCGCTCCCGCGTTCGGGCCGAGCTGCACCGGACTCGCTGCGACCTGCGGCCCCGCCGGTACCGCCAACTGCTGCGTTTCGAGCGTGGTGACCGGGGGAACCTTCAACCGCTCGTACGACAACGTCACCTACACGAACGCCAGCTACCCGGCGACGGTCGCCGACTTCAGGCTCGACACCTACGAGATATCGGTGGGGCGCTTTCGGAAGTTCGTCAACGCCGGCTTCGGCACCCAGGGCCTTCCGCCTGCGGCCGGCACGGGAGCGAACCCGAACCTAGGAGGCAGCGGCTGGCAGAGTGGGTGGAATACGAGCTTGAGCGTGGACACCCCGACGCTCAGTGCCGCATTGGTTGGCGGCGTGAACACGACGTGGACGGCCGCCCCGGGCGCGAACGAGAGCCTGCCCATCAACGACATCACCTGGTACGAGGCGTTTGCCTTCTGCATCTGGGACGGCGGGCGCTTGGCCACCGAAGCGGAGTGGAACTACGCGGCGGCCGGGGGCAGTGAGCAGCGGGTCTATCCTTGGTCGAGCCCTCCCACGTCGGCGACGATCACCTCGGCTTACGCCGTCTACACGGGGGCAGGTTTCCCCACCACCGTGGGTTCGAAGTCGCCGACGGGCGACGGCAAGTGGGGGCACTCGGACCTGGCAGGAAACGTGCGGGAGTGGGTGCTGGACTGGTATGCCACGCCGTACTCCAACCCCTGCACCAACTGCGCGAATCTCACGGCCGCAGCGAATCGCGGAATGCGCGGCGGAGGTTGGAACGACGCCACGACCTTGCTCCTCTCGTCGGCGCAAGACAGCTTCGCCCCGGGCAGCCGGGGTGGGTGGCGGGGGGCGCGCTGCGCCCGCGCCCCCTGACGCCTCTCAAAGCGCCGCGACGCCGTCCTTCTCGGTCCAGCCCTCGAGGCCGTTCGGCAGGCGGATTCGGACGAACGGCCCCGCGGTCTCCAAGAGGCGCACCTTGAGACCCGCGTGCACCTCGAAGGACACCTTGCCCGAGTCCTTCGGGAATTCGCGGGCCTTGAGCTCGGGGGCCAGCACCACCGCTTCGGTCACGGTGGTGGCGACGGTGTAGTGCACCGCCGACACCGAGCCGGCCCCAAGCGCTGCGAAGAGCGCCAAGGCGCCGGCGGCCAGCGCCCAACCGCGCCGGCCCGGGCGGAGCACGAGGAAGAGGCCGAAGCCCGCGAACGCCCCCACCCAGAGGACCAGGAAGGCCCACGAGAAGAAGGGCTCGCTGGTGGCCGCCACCACCCGCTGCAAGAAGGGCTCTTCGGCGGCCGCCCCCACCACCTGGTCGAGCTGCTTCGCCTTCGCCATCGCCAGGTTGCCCTCGACGTCGGCCGCGCGGCCGGCCCGGCGGGCGCGCTCCAGGTACAGCACCGCCTCGCCCAGGCGCCCCTTCGCCAGGTAGAGCGTGCCCAGGTTGTAGAGCACGTCCGACCCACCGTAGCCGTGGTCGAGCAGCTTCTGAAAGCCCTGCTGGGCCGCCGCGTAATCTTCCTTGTAGTAGGCGTCGTTGGCCTGGCCGAAGACGGCCTGCGCTTCGGCCGGAGTGTAATAGGCCTGCGAGAGCACGCTGGCGAGCAGGAGGGCGGCTGTCACCGGGCGTCCCAGCCTTCCATGGCGGCGGCGGCCTGGTCGAGCGCCTGCCCGCGCGCGGCGTTTCCGCCTCCGGGCGCGTAGCGCCCCATCTCGCAGACCTCGAGCGCGGCGGCGATGCTCCGGCGCCGGTCTTCCGAGACGCCGGCCGCGGCCATCACTTCCATCAACCGGTCCCGGGTGAGGCCCGCCACCGGCTGGCCGAGCTTCGCGTCGAGGAAGCCGAGCAGCGCCTTCTCGACTTCGCCGTAGAACTGGTCGGGCCGGCCTGCCGCCTTCAGCTTCTCGGCGGCGGCCAGCCGGGCGCGCGCGGCCCGGGCCTGCTTGCGCTTCTTCTTGGCCGCGTCTTCGGTCGTCAGCGCCGTGCGCGCCATTCCCAGCAACAGCGCTCCGAGGAACGCCGCCGGGGCTCCCGCCGCCACCGGGAGGAAGAAGGGCCGGGTCCACAGCGGCACCTCCGGGCTCTGGAAGCGCGCCTGGTACCTCAACGGCCGCAGCCCGGTCAGCTCGAGCTTGTTCTTCTGCGCGGGGTCTTCGAGCGCCGCGGGGAAGCGCGGGCCCGAAGCCGTCGCCGACACCCCGTTCGCGCCCGGCAGCACGGTGACGCTGAACGGGTCGGTCCGCGAGCTCTCGTACCGGCCGGTCTCGGAATCGAAGTAGTCGAACACCAGGCCCGGCACGGTGAAGGTGCCGGTCTGCTGGGGCATCACCAGGTACTCCTGCAGCCTGCGGCCGCCCATCACCCCGCGAGAGCTGGTCGCCTTGTCGGTGGTGGTGGGATCATAGACCTTGAGCGCCGGCGGAGCCGTCAGGGGCGGCAGGACGACGGTCTTCAGGTTCCCCTGCCCTTCGAGCGCCACCTTGACGGTGATGGGTTCGCCGAGGTTCACCTGAGTCTGGGAAACCTCTTCGGACAGCCGCCAGCGTCCGACCGAGGTGGCGTTGGCCGGCCCGCCGGGGGGCAGTGGTTTGACTTTCACCTCGACCGCGTTGCCTTTCCGGTGCAGCCGCCGGCCCGCGAACAGAAAGCCCGTGGTGATTTCCGCCTCGGCCGGCTGGACGGTTAGAGCGCCCGCGCGCACCGGGAAGAGCACTCGCCGCTTCAACAAGAAGGCGCGGTAGGGCACCCCGCCCACCAGCCGCTGCTCGCCCACGAGCTGCGAGGGGCTGTCCAGGTCTTCGCTCCAGAAGCCCTCGAGCTTGGGCATCGTCAGGGCGTCCACCGACGACAGGTCCAGCCGCGAGAAGACGTACAGCGACAGGGTGGCCTGTTCGCCGACGTACAGCTCTTCCTTGTCCAGGTAGGCCTTCAAGAACAGGTCCGAGTCCGAGCGGGGAATTTCCGGCTCGGGCATGCCCGCCCGAGGCTCGTCGGTGTCCTCGGGGAAGCCGAAGCCGGGGAAGCCCTGAAACGGGTTGGGCGGTCGCTGCGCCCGCGCGGCGTTCGGGTCGGACACGCGGCCCGGCTTCACGGTCAGCTTCAGGGCCTCGGTCTTGTAGGTGTGGTTGGGGGTGACCAGCACCGCCGGGGGCAGCGTGAGGTTTCCGGCCCGGTTGGCGCGCAGCACCAGCACCCACTTCTGCACGCGCTGGATGACGCCCGAACCCCCTCCCCCGAGCGAGTAGGACATCTGGGTGCTCTGCGAGCGCGAGAGCTGCTCGAAATCGTTCGACGCGGGGAACTGCACCTGGGATCCTTCGGGGGCCTCGCTGACGACGACGGTGACGCGGAAGGTGTCATCGGTGCCGACCTCGGTGCGGTCGACCGTCTGGTAGAACTCGACGTCGGCGAGGGCGGACGCAGGCGCGGCCGCGACGGCCAACGCCAGCGCTGCCCACGCTCGCCTGTCACCAGTCCTTGTCATTCGGCTTCCTCGGCCTCTTTTGCTGCTGGAACCGCCAGAGCTGCAGATTCTTCTCGTTGTTCTTCATCGAGTCCAAGAGCTTCTCGGCGTCGCGCTTGTCGAGGTCGGCCTGGCTGGCGGCGCCCGCGTCCTGCCCGGCGTCGGGCCCTTCGCCGCCGTCCCGCCCCCGGCTCTCTTCCGGCTGGGGGTTTTCTCCGCCGTCGCCTCCGTCGCCCGGCTGGTTCTTCTGCCCCTCGGCGCCGCCGTCTCCGCCGCCGTCTCCGCCGCCGTCCTGACCGCCGTCTCCGCCCTGCCCGCCGTCGCCCGTCCCGCCGTCCGAGCCGCCGTCTTGCCCCCCGTCGGGCGGAGAGCCGCCGTCCTGCCCTCCGTCCGAACCGCCGTCGGGCACGCCGCCGTCCTGGCCCGCGTCAGGCCTTCCGGCGTCGGGCTTTCCCCCGTCGGGCGTGCCGCCGTCGGGGCTCGAGTCCTGCTTGGGGGGCGGGATTTTCCTCAGCGTCACCTCGAGGTTGTGGCGCGCCAGGGCGTCGCGGGGGTCGAGCACCAGCGCCTTCCGGTACGCGGCGACGGCTTCCTTGTCCTTGTCCGCCGCCGCCCAGGCGTTGCCCAGGTTGTAGTAGTCGCGGGCCCGAAGGTCGGTCTGGTCGAGGTCGGCGACGCGCCGGTAGGCCTCGCGCGCCTCGTCGTAGCGCCCGAGCTTGAACAGGGCGTTGCCCCGGTTGAACTCGACCGCGGCCGACCGGGGCAGCGCCTGCTTCGCCTGGTCGAACTTCTCGAGCGCCGCGGCGAAGTCGCCCTGGTCGAAGGCGGCCATGCCCTCCTCGACCAGGGGATGGTTCTTCTCGAGCGGCCCCAGCGCGAACGCCGGGACCGCGAGCGCCAGGCAGCAGAGCGCGGCCCTCACGAAGGCCTCCGCCGCGAAGGGCGCACGAAGCCGCCCAGGACGAGCGCCGCGAAGCCCAGGCCCGCGAACCACTGGTAGCCCTCGGCGTAGCGCACCACCCGGCGGCTCTCGAGCTCGCTCTTCTGCATCTTGTCGATGACCTGCACCACCTCGCCCATCGCCACCGACCTCGGCGTGTAGAAGAGCTGCCCGCCCGTCGCCTCGGCCATGGCGGCCAGGCCGGCGCGGTCGAGGCGCGAGAGCACGGTGTTGCCGTCGGCGTCCTTCTTGTACCCGGCCATCTCTCCCTTCTTGTTGAACAGGGGAATCGGTTCGCCCTGTTCGGACCCGATGCCCACCGCCAGCACCTTGACTCCGGCTTCCTTCAAGGCGTCGACGCCCTCGTTCACCTCGCCGCCCAGGTCCTCTCCGTCGGACAGCAGCACCACCACCCGGTCCTTCGCACCGCGATCAGCATCGTCGAGCACCTGCTTGGCCATCAGCAGCGCGGCGCCCAGGTTGGTGCCGCCCTGGGGCATCTGGTCGGGGTCCACCGCCTTCAAGAACATCTTCGCGGCGGCATAGTCCGAGGTGAGCGGACACTGGATGAAGGCGTCGCCGGCGAAGACGACGATGCCGACCCGGTCGCCCTTCAGCTCGTCGAGCAGCGTCGTCAATTCGAGCTTGGCGCGTTCGAGCCGCGAGGGGGCGACGTCGCGGGCCAGCATCGACTTCGACGCGTCGAGCGCCACCACCACGTCGATGCCCCGGCGCTTGGTCAGCTCGGCCCGGCTGCCGCACTGGGGCTGGGCCAAGGCCAGCGCCAACCAGAACAGGCCGAAGCCGTAGGCCAACGCCTGCACCACCGGCCGGGCGACCGAGATTCCCGGAGCCACCTTGTCCAACAGGCGCGCCGGCAGCGAGGCGGCGATCCGGTCGCGGCGCCGCACCGCCGAGTAGAGCGCGAAGAGGCCCACCAGCGCGCCGGCTAAGACGAGCGCCAGGAAGATGGGCTGGGCCAGGCCGACCGGGTACCCGAGCAGGCTGAAGCGCCAGGGAGAGAGGAACCGGCTCAAGGCGACACCCGCAGCAGCGAGTGGCGCAAGAGCAGCTCGCCGGCGAAGAGCAGGAAGGCCCAGAGCAGGTAGGGGTGGAACTCCTCGCGGTAGTTCGCCATCGCCCCTCCTTCCATCAACTTCGACCGCTCGAGCGAGTCGAGCACCTTCTGGAGGCCCCGCTTCAGCGATTCCTTGTCGGTCGCGCGGTAGGCCTCGCCGCCGGTCTCCTTGGCGACCTCTTCGAGCAGCTGGGGGTTGACCGGAATCTCCATCTCGCGCCAGACGGGGTTGCCGAACAGGTCCTGCCCCTGGGGGAACGGCACCCGGCCGCCCTTGCCGACCAGGATGGTGTAGACGGGAATGTGCAGCGCCTTGCCCATAGCAGCGGCGTCAACCGGCGACAGCTTTCCGGCGTTGTTGTCGCCGTCGGTGATGATGACCACCACCCGGCTCTTGGCGTCGGAATCGCGCAGGCGGTTCAGGGCCGTAGCCAGAGCGTCGCCGATGGCGGTGCCGTCCTCTAGCACCCGGGTGCGCAACTGCTTCACCACCTCTTTCAAGACGCCGTAGTCGAGGGTGAGCGGCGCCTGGGTGTAGGCGGCGCCGGCGAACACCACCAGTCCGATGCGGTCGTTCACCCGGGCCGAGATGAAGTCGGTGAGGACTTCCTTGGCCACGAACAGGCGATTGTTGGGGCGGAAGTCGCCGGCTTCCATCGAGGTGGACAGGTCGAGGCAGAGCACGATGTCGATGCCCTCGACCGACAGGTCGCGCACCTTGGCGTCCTGTTCCTGGGGCCGGGCCAAGGCCAGTACCGCCAGGGCCAGCGCGCCCACCCGCATCGCGGGCAGAACCCAGAGCAGGTATGGCCGGAAGCCCCGGCCCGTCTTGGCGAAGACGTGCGCGGCCGAGAAGCGCAGCACCGCGCGCGTGCGGCGCTCGACGACGGCCCACCACAGTGCCAGCGGGCACAGGAGGAGGCCCCAGAGGACCCACGGGTCATGGAAGCTGAGGGCTGGCATTTTCCGGTAACGGCGGAGGTGGCGCGGTGGTGGAAGCGACCAGGCGGTAGGCGTACTCGATCGCCCGCTTGCACTCGTCGGGCCCGGCGGTCGCCTTGGCGAACTTGACCAGGTCCGCCTCGAAGACGAAGCGGGACAACTCCTCGACCTCGAGCCCGGGGGTGCGCAGCCGCCGTAAGGAAGCGAGCAGCTCGTCGCTGGTGCTCTCGAGCGCCTCGAAGCCGTACCGTTCGCCCAGGAAGCCGCGCTGAATCTCGGACAATCGGAAGTGGAATTCCTTCACCCGGCCCTGGCCCGGCAGGTCTTCGGCGCGCAGGGCGTCGAGCGCCGCCACCGTGCGCTCGCCGAGCGGCCTCGCGGGCGCGGCGGGCTTCACCTTCACCTTGCGCGGGCGCTTGGCGTACCGGTAGAGGGCGTAGCCTAAAGCGACCGCGGCCAGCCCGGCGGCCAGCGCCACCACCAGCCTCCACGAGCGCACCGGCACCACTTCATTGCCGCGGATGTCGTAGAGCGCCTCGCCCTTCTTCTCGGCGTCGGCCGCGAGCGAACCCTCGGCCTCGACCTCGAGCCCTGGAGCCGTGGTCTGGCCCGTGCCCCCCGAATCGTCCACCCACTCGAAGGTGAGGTCGGGCAGCTTCTGCTTGCCCAATTCGAACACCGACAGCTGCAGCCGGAAGGTGGTGGTGGCGGTGGCCGACCCGTCGATGCGCTGGCGCTTCTGGTCGAGCAGCTCGAAGGCCCCCCAGTCGCTGGGAGTGCGCAATTCGAAGCGCTGGGCCTTGTCGTGGGTGAAGACGAGCTCGTAGACGAAGGGGTCGCCGAGCTTCACCCGGGCCGGGTCGACGCGGGCCTTCGGCGCGGGCGGGGGCAGCGCGCTGCCGGCGTCCGCCGCGAGCAGCAGGGCGCACAGGGGCAGGGCCAGCGTCACGACGCCATCCTCCGGGCGCGGGCGCGGAAGAAGCGGGTCAGCGCCGAGCCGTAGTCCTCACCCGACTTCAGCTCGACGTGGTCGAGCTCGAGCTTCTTGAACAGCTTGCGCCGGTCGTCGCGCACACCTTGGAGCGCCCGGGCGAAGCGGCCGCGCACCAGCGGGTCGGCGGTGTCGACGGTGAGCCGGTCGCCGGTCTCGGGGTCTTCGAAGTCGACGAGCCCCAGCTTGGGGAAGGCCACCTCGAAGGGGTCTGAGATGACGACCGGCACCAGGTCGTGCCGGCGGCTGACGATGCGAAGCGCCGGCTCGTACTTCTCGGCCAGGAAGTCCGAGATGAGGAAGGCGACCGACTTCCGCTTCGAGATCTGCGACAGGTAGGTCAGCCCCGCCGACAGATCGGTCCCCTTCCCCGCCGGCTGGAACGCGAGGATGTCGCTCACCACCCGTAAGACGTGCTTCCGGCCCTTCTTGGGAGGAATGACCTTCTCGACCCGGTCGGAGAACAGAATCAGCCCGACCCGGTCGTTGTTGGCGATGGCCGAGAATGCTATCTGCGCGGCGATTTCAGCCGCGACCTCGGACTTGGCGCGGTCGGTCGACCCGAACTCCTTCGAGGCCGACACGTCCACCAGCAGCATCACCGTCAGCTCGCGCTCTTCGGTGAAGACCTTCACGTAAGCGTCGTTCATGCGCGCCGTGACGTTCCAGTCGATGATGCGAATCTCGTCACCCGGCTGGTACTGGCGCACCTCGGAGAACGCCATGCCCCGGCCCTTGAAGACCGAGTGGTACTGCCCCGCCAGCATGTCCGAGACGACTTTCCGGGTCGTGATCTCGAGCTTGCGGATTCGCTTGATGAGGTCCTTGGGGAGCACGCTGACGCTCGCTTAGGGAACCTCGACCCGGTCGAACACGCGCTGGATGATCTTCTCGGGCGTGAGCTCTTCGGCCTCGGCCTCGTAGGTCAGCGTCACCCGGTGGCGCAGCACGTCGAAGCCGACGGCCTTCACGTCCTCGGGGGTGACGAAGCCGCGGTGGCGCAGGAAGGCGTGGGCGCGGGCCGCCTGGGACAGGAACAGGGTGGCCCTCGGGCTGGCGCCGTACTCGATGAAGTCGGCCAGGTCCTTCAGGCCGTGCTTGGCGGGTTCGCGGGTCGCGAAGACGATGTTGAGGATGTAGTCCTTCACCTTCTCGTCCACGTAGATCTGGTGCATCACCGAGCGCGCGCGGGCGATCTGCTCGGGCGTGACGACCGGCTGGGCGCGTGGCACCGTCTCGCCGCCCATGCGGTCGAGAATCTGCTTCTCTTCGTCGCGGGTCGGGTAGCCGACCAGCACCTTCAGCATGAAGCGGTCTACCTGGGCCTCGGGCAAGGGGTAGGTGCCTTCCTGCTCGATGGGGTTCTGGGTGGCCAGCACGATGAAGGGGGTCGGCAAGGGGAAGGTCTGCGTGCCGATGGTCACCTGGCGTTCCTGCATCGACTCGAGCAGGGCCGACTGCACCTTGGCCGGGGCCCGGTTGATCTCGTCCGCCAGGATGACGTTGGCGAAGATGGGCCCCTTGCGCACCGCGAAGCTCGCGGTCTGCTGGTTGTAGATGACGGTGCCCACCAGGTCGGCCGGCAACAGGTCGGGGGTGAACTGAATGCGCTGGAACGCCGCCTGGATGGCGTCGGCGAAGGTGCGCACGGTGAGCGTCTTGGCCAGGCCGGGCACCCCCTCGAGCAACACGTGGCCGTTGCACAACAGGCCGATGAGCACCCGTTCGACCATCGCCCGCTGGCCGACGATGACCTTCTGGGTTTCGGCCGCGAGAAGCTCGACAAAGCTGCTTTCCCGAGTCACCTGCTCGGTGAGCGCGCGGATATCCGTGTTCATGGACCCTCGAGGAGAAAAGGCCGCCGGAATCTAGGGGTTCAGGGGTGGCGCCACAACAACGCCGGGGCCCGGGCCATTCCGTGTGAAAGCGGCAGACTGTCCGGGCGCTTTACCGCATAAGATGGCCGCCCGCTTCTTCGCTGGACCTACGCCGGGAAACCTCTGCTGGCCTGAACACCACCGTCACGCAGCCCGGGACCATGCAGCGCACCCGACAGTCCAGCCCGCGTCACCCGCCGGAAGCAGTACGGGCAAAGTCATCGACGAAGTCATCAGCGATGTCCGCGACCTTCTGCAGCCAGAAGTAGGCGTCGTGCTGGACCTGCGAATCGTTCGGCCGGCTGTTGAGAAGCTTGAGCAACTCTTTGAACTTCGCGACATCGCCGCTCTGGGGGAGGCGTGTCGCGAGCGCGTTCTGGAATTGTTGCTGCGTTCTGAGCTTCGAGAGCAGCTCGTCGAGCGCTGCAGGGGCCTGATTCTCGGGAACGGACCGCCACTTGGAGATCTGGGCGTGCAGCTGCCCGGGTGTGCCGCCAAGCGCCTGGGTGGCCAAGAACGCTCCCACCGACTGCTTCGACGCGGCGTAAACATTCTTCATCAGCCAACCGAAGACCTCCTTGTTCACGGAGACGGAGATCAGCAGCGGGTTGGCCTGCTGCAGGACGCCGGGTAGCACTTTGGCGAATGACGGGCTCAGCGCCGCGACCGCTCCGGCGATGTCCTTGAGGTCGTAGGGCACATCGAACAGGAGCTTCAGCCGTTCGCTCACCCCGAGCGCCCTGCCCTCGGGGTCGGTGCCGGTGATCGCCCCGACGGCATTGTAGTAGAGGCTGATCAGGGCTCCTGGAGCCGCGATCACTCCACCCACCTTCGAGAGCACCTCGCCGACCTCGGCCACTTCGGGGCCGAGCTTGGGAATGGCTTTGAGCGCCTCGCCTGCGAAGATCTGCAGCTTCCCAACCGCGTCCTGCATCGCGCCGAACTTTTCGAAGGGCGTGCCCTGGTCTCGGTTGAGCTGGATCAGGTCCTTCAGGGCATCGGCGGCATCGGCCAGCGCGCCTGCTCCGAGATCATCGGAGAGGTGGGCGACCAAAGTGAGCAGATCGTCGTACTTCCGTGTGTCGGTCGGCGGCACGCCTGGGGGAACCGGGTCGAGAACCTTCAGACCCTGGTCGAGCACCGTGCTGAGGTCGTTCTGCGCCGCATCGAGGCGCAGCCGCATCGCCTCGAGCGAGGCCGGGTCTACCGAGGTGTTCTGGCCGGCCTTGTCGGAAAGCAACTGCGCGTCTTGCAGAAGCTTCAGCGCCTCGGCGGCCGGTAGCAGCGTCTTGTGCTGAGCCTGCCTCAGCGCGTTCACCCGGTCGAGGGTGTCGGCGATGTCTTGTTTCAAGTGCTTTTGCCATTCGCGCAGGTCGGAGAAGTCCTTGTTCTGCTCGGGCGTGGCGCCCGGGGGAACCGCTCCGTCCGTGGGGAGCTTTCCGGGGCTCTTGTCTGCCAGGGCAAGAATCGCGCTGCGCTGATCGTCTGGCAGCCGCCATGACGGGTCGGGCAGTTGCAGCTCCATGCACAGGCCAATCTTGTTCGGGTCGTCGCCGATGACCTCGCGATTGAGTGCGTAGATCTCAGGCCAGAGGTTGGCGTTTCCGAGGAACTTCTTGGCGATCTTCGAGAGCGTGTCGCCGATCACGACGGTGTACTGAATGGGGACGGTGCCTCCAACGCCGTCGCCGCTCGAAGGAGGGTCATTGAGGCCAAAGACGTCGTCTGTCCCGGGGTGGATCTCGAGAAGGTCGCCCAGGTCTTGGCCGGTGGGCAGCGGGGGCAGCGCGTCGGGCGGTGGTGGGGCATTCACGTTTGCGAACGCCGCATCGAAAGCGGATCTGAGCTGCTGGCCAGCCAGCGTCGCCGCTTCGAAGGTGCCCGACCTGGCCGCCTGAATAGCACGGCGCACCGCCTCAATGAGCTGCTGCGCGTTGTGGAGGTCGCCGTGCAGCGTGAGCTCGCCGACCAGCGTGCCCGCATTCATCACGATGGCGCTGATGTCCTTGGACTTGATGCCGTTCATGATTCCGCTCACGTTGCCGAGCAGCCCCTGAAGCCCACCGAACTTCTTCAGTTGAGCGTTGATGTCGTCGATGATGCTCGCGATGGCGGGCTTCTCGGCGTCGGTCGCTTCGGCGAGCCTGGCCTGCTGCGCGCTCAGCTCGGTCGCAAGCCGCGCCACGAACTCTCCGGCGACTGCCGCGGCGCCGAATGGGTCTTTGTCCTTGATCTTGCCGATCAACCCGGAGAGCGCGATCCCCGCCGCCAGGATGTCGCTCGACTTCGTGGGGTCGAGGATTCCCTGCACGCCCTGGAGCAGGCTGCTCACGGCGGCCGCATAGTTCTTGCCCTGGATTGCCGCGTCGACAGCCGACAGCGCCATCGCTGCCTTTTGCAGCGCTGCGGCAACCTTTGGGTCGAGGTCGAACGCTCCGCCCACGGTGGTGCCGATCTTCAGCGCCGCCACGAGCGCGCCAAGGTAGTCGCCCCTCTTCAGTGCCGCGACTCCAGCTTCGCCGAAGGCGGTGACCAGCCCCGCCGTCTGAGCGACGTCCGCGATCTTCTTGAACGCTGAGTGCAGGTCATTGGGTTGGACGAACGGACCGGCCTGACCTTCTGGTCCTGCCACGAGGTCAAACTGCGGGACCATGGCCGCGGCGCCTGCGGCAGCTCCCGCGACGCCTGCCAGCGCCTGGGCAAGGCTATTGTTCTCGATGCCCTGAATAACGCCGCGAAGGCCGCCGATGACTTGCACGATGCCGCCGACCGTCTTGGCACCGACGGCTGCCCCCGCGCCCAGGGCCCCCGTCGAGGCGATGCCGGCGTAGGCGCTCCCAGCGGCGAGGATTGCGCCGAACCAGTCTTTGTTCTTGATGGCCTCCGCGACGCCTTTCGCCGCCATCGCGATCTGGATGTAGATGGACGCTGCCTGCAGCCCCGGCACGGCGGCACAGACAATCGCGGCCACCTCAAGCCCGTATCGGGCCGCCCCGTGGCCGACCGCAGTAATGGTCGAATCGTTGGTGTGTTTCCAGGTCCTGATCTGCCCGTTGCCGTCGCTGACGAAGTGGAACCTAACCCGGTCGTCCGACGGCCGAAGCTTGAACTCGACGTCGCACTTCTTGGTGGGGTCCTGCTGAGCGAACCAGTCGAGCGCCCCCTGGCAGTTGGCGTTGTCCAGGCTGGTGAAATTCAACCCAGCCTTCAGCGAGAGCTCGGCGCGCGCCTTGTTTTTTTCCGTGGACTCCTTGGGGTCGAAGCAGAAGGCGAAGCCGTTCGGCGTTAGGGCAAGGAAGCCAGGCCCGTCCGGCGGCGGCCCGCCCATTCCCCCGCTGGCCTTCACCGCGGCCTGAAGATGCGCGACGTAGGCCGGGCTGTAGACGTTGGCCATGTCGATGTCCTGCAGCTCGGACACCACGGGATTCGTGCGCAGGTAGCTGCGCACCCCAGGGTCGGGCTTGGCCGGAACCTTGAGGGAACCGTCCGTCGCCGTCGCGCCGGGTTTGTTGCCCGGCTTGAGGATCTCGGGGTCGCCAGTCTCGAAGTTGGACTTGTTCGCACCCTCGAGCATTCCGGTCTGGAGGTCTTGAATCCTCTTCACCGAATCGGCTGCGAGGGCGTGTGCCCAGCCCCACCCCTCTTGGTAGACCTCCAGGACCTGATCGGCGATTAGCGCCTCGATGCGGGATTGCATCTGATCCGGGGAAACACCTTCGACGACCGCCTGCGCCCGAATCACGTCGAACTTCTTCTGGGCTTCGTCGTGAAGCTCGAGCGCCCAAGGTTCCTTGAGGCTCAGCGCGCCGAGATAGGCGGTTTGGAAGCCTACTGGGTCCTGCAACGCCGGCGGAACGCTGGCAGGGACGAACGCAGCTCCGACGCCATACTTCTGCCGCATAGCGTCGACGCGAAGCGCGATTTGGAAGACGTTTCCTAGCCCTTCGGGAACGCCGAGCTTCTGGTCACTTCCGCCGTAGATCTCCCAATTGGCGAGGACCCCGGTCCAGTCCGATTCCCTCGAGCCGTCCGCGATAAATTTCCTGTGAGTAGCTTCGAGCCACGCCTTGGCTTTGCCGAGCAGCTGGGTCGCCCAGGGTTCGCCAGACTCCAAGCTGGCTGCCACCATCCCTTGAAACTGCGCCTCGGTCTTGGGGGTGACTGGCCCCAGTTCCGGCGAATCAGGAGGACAGTTCTTCGCGACCCATTGGGCCTGCACCGCATGAACGTAGGGGTTCCCATCGTCGGCCAACGCTCGCATTGCGTGGCCCCAGCTGTAATCTTTGGTCAGCCTATAGCCGGCCGGCTTGTTGTAGGCTTCCTTCCAGCAGGCCTCGTCGAGCGCCTTCTGCTTCTTCGCCAACTCAGTCTTCGACTCTGCCATGAGGTGTATGGCCCACGGTTCGTTCTTCGCGAGGGCTTCGCGCATAGCGACCTGGAACTGCCCGGCGTTGTCAGGGGTGATGGGCAGGAGCCCGGGGGGCACCTCGGCGAGGGCTCCCTTCGAAACGGTGACGCTCTCCGCAACGACGGTCATGGTTCCGGTCGAAGGCGCCTGTGGCCCCGGGGCCACCCAACCGCTGGCGCGCGAGGCAACGAACGCCCACGGCTGGCCCGACTGCCGCGCGAGCGCGAGGCTCGAGTCGAGCGCAGCGCCTGCTTGCGAGGTGCTGACGCTCGCGGCGCCCGGCACCTGCTTCCTCAGGCTAGCGAGCTGCGCGTCGGTTTCGGCCTTGAGCTTCGTGGCCCAGAGCTCGCCGGCCGCGAGCGCCGCGTCGTAGGTCGCTAAGAAACTGCTCGCGCTGTCGTCCGAAACGGCCGGGAGTTCGTCGAACAGGTCGAACGCAGACGGCGCGCCGCCGCCAGGTGCGGCGACGGGGGGCTCGGACGCGGGCGGGGCATCGCTCTGCGGCGGGAGTGGCGCGACCGCTGGGCGGCGCAGGTCCGCAAACGCCTGCTGCATCACCCGGCCGGCCCACTCGCGGGTAGGGCCCAGGTCCATCGGCCCGGTTCCCGGGGCCCGCTTGTCCGAGAGCGCCTGGGCGAGCATCTTCAGCCGCTGGTCGAGCGGGGTGTCGTTGTCGGGGTCGCGGGTGGCGAGCTCGAGCGCGTCGGCCAGGCGCTGGGCCCAGGGTTACTTCACCGCGAGCGCGTTGCCCAGCGCGTCGAGGACACCCTTCCAATCGCCCCTCGCCGCCATCCGCTGCACGTTTGCCGGGGCGGCGCTCAGTTGGCCCGAGCCCGCCGAGCCGATCTGCCCGCCGGAGGTCGAAGGAAGAACCTGCCCGGTAGGCTTCTCCGCCGGCTCGGAGCGGAGCGCTGGCGACTTCGCTGCACTTTGCGCGCGCACGAGGTCCGCGAGCTTCACCGCGCCGCCGGCGCCGCCGTCCATCTGCGGCCTGTCGTTCTCCGAGGGCACCTTGGGCTTGTTGCTGGTCACGCCGTCGCCCTTCAACGCCTTGCGCTTCACGCGAAGGGTGAACGCCGCCTCGCGCTGCTGGGCCTCGAGCTTCGCGCGATCGGCCTGGCGGGCGTCCGCGGGCTTCGGTCCAGGCGTGCGCCGACCAGCCTTGCCGCTCTTGCCATCGATTTTCTCAGCCATGATTCAGCCTTTCATGACCCCATCGTCAGGCGGGGTTGACTACAGGATTCGGGCCAGGGCTCAGCCAGCAAATCCGAGGGTTAGCGACCGCCAACCTGTGCAATGGAATTGCGCACCTTGTGCAACGTTCGAGCATTTCGTTACTGCGACCTCGAGATTCCGGTGACGTCGATGTCCCGAGTCATGATGCCGAATTGATCTCCCGCGTCCTGGTAGACCGCCTGGTAGAGATACGCGTGGACGACGGGCGGAATGAAGCGCGCCACGACTCCAAATTCAACCGCGTGGATCGTGTACCCTGAACCGGGCTGCGTCAGCGCGTGCGGAATGGTGAGCGCTGGCGCTGACGGCGTTGCTTCGCCGAGCACCCAGCCGGTGTCGTAGACGTCGATCGCGAACCCGCCGGTCGTGCTCGGATGGGAAGCGAACAGTACCGGGCGATTCATGCCTGCGCTGCCTGCGACGACGACGAAGGCGCCGCTGACTCCTCCGGTGAAGCCGAGTTGCCGATGCAAGTCACGCATACCCGAGGTGGTCAACTCATAGGCGCGAATCGCGGCCGGCCCGCTGGCCGCTTGCTCGATGGAGAAGAGAAACACGCGAGCTTCGATGCTGGCTGCATACAAGGTCGAGATACTGCCGCTGGTGGGGACGGAAAACCCCGGATCGGTCACCTGCCCCGTCTGGCCATCGATGCGCAGCGCGATGACGTTGTAGCCGGCGTAGTAGTCGCCGCTGACCGAGAACACACCTTGGTCCGCGGAACCTGGCCACGCCACTGCGTTGGACACGACGCCGGCAGCCTGAGCGAGCGGGCGTTGCACCTCGAGCGCTTGCGAAAAGTCCGTGTTGAAACTGCAGCTGGCGAGATCATCGACGTTTCCCAGATCTCCGGTCGTCGTCGTCATGTCCAACGAGGTAAGCCCCAAGCCCAAGTAATACGCGAGGAACCTTCCGCTCGCCGGAAGGTAGAGCCCGGTCATGCTCGTGGCACGCGGGCCAGCGACGCAGCCGTCGTCGTCGACCTGTTGGCCGAATACCCAGTCGCCGGCTCCGCTCACTGAGCTCACAACCTGTAGCGGACTCCCCGCCCAGTTCGAGTCGGACGTCGCCACGCTCAGCAGCAGGCGCGAGGCGCCAGTCGGAGCCTCGGCGACGGCGGCCGGGGCTACAAACTCCGGCGAGTTGTGCCCGGAGAAATGCACCGTTGCAGCCGCCCCTGGAGCACAACCGTTCGGGCCCATGAGCGCGTAGCTGATGACTTGCCGCACCTCTGGCGCTTCAGGGTGGCCGGGGGAGGCGAGCCCATACCGAACGGCGCTCAGCGCCGTCGCCGAATAGAGGTACTTCTCGACCTGCCCGACTACGAGAGGGGCCGACACAAGTCCGGCGAAGTCCTGCCACGGCAACGCCGACTTCGACATCGTCGAGAATACCGGCTGACCGATGAACGACGGAATCTTCGAGACGCAGGCACCATCGACACAGACCTGATCACTCGCGCACGCGCCCAAGCACGGTGGAACGCCGCCCGCATCACCAGCGTCGGGGCCGGCGTCCGCCGCTTCGCTGCCCGGTCGGCCGGCGTCGGCACAGGCTCCTCCGTCACACAGCGGTTGGACCGTCGGCACCCCCGCCGTAGACACCTTCGCAGTGCACGCGGCGGCGAGGACCGAAGCTAAGAGGCACAGACCGCGCACGGCTCACGAGTCTACTCCGGTCGACGCCTATGGATGGGATTCGTGCCGTCTTGGGGCAGCTCGGGCACCAGGCAACGTTTGTGCTCGCGTTACCTCGTGGGCCGAGCGCACTCGCGAAAGACGGGCAGGCCCCGGAACCGGCCGGCCGGGTAGCCCAATGGTCGTGTCGAGGCGTATCGTGTTGCGTGAATGAGTCGAAGATCGCCTGGTCCGCGAGGCCATCGCCGGTCGAGCTGGTTGGCGGTGGTGGCAGTCGCAGTCAACGCGTCGGGCTGCGTCGGAGTCGCCGGGGACGCCTTGCCCGGTCCGCTCGACGCCGGCCTCGTCGTGGATGCCGGCGGCGATCCGACCCGGGACGCGGGCCCCGTTTCCGAAGACGGCGGACTCGATGCGGGCCCGGCGCCCGATGCGGGCCCGGCCGACGGTGGGCTTGCCGACTCGGGAACCCCCGACGGCGGCCCGATCGACCCGTGCGCTTCCGCAAGTTGCGCCACGGGCTCGCACTGCGTTGCCAACCCCGCGCGCTGCGTCTGCAACCCCGGCTACATCGCCGACGCCGGGGCTTGCACCCCAGGCGACCCGGGCATCCCGGCGCTGCGGTCGCAACAGCAAGTCTGCGACGCATGGAAGGCCGGCAACCTCACCACCACCAGCACGCCCTTCACCAAGACCTCGGCGACCTGCGACCCGGGCGTGCTTTCGCGCGCGGGACTCGACGACACGCTCACCCACCTCAACATGCATCGCTGGCTGGTGGGCCTGGGGCCGGTTTCGGACGACGCGACCTTGGACGACCAGGATCAGAAGTGCGCGGTCATGTCGGCGTGGAACCCTCCCGGCCCGCAGGCGCACAACCCTCCGCCGACCTCCGCCTGTTACACGTCCATCGGAGCCGGCGGCGCCGGCTCGAGCAACATCGCCTGGGGCCCGGGAAGCCCCCAAGGCGCCATCGACCAGTGGCTCGTCGACAACGGAAATGAGACCACGATGGGCCATCGGCGCTGGCTGCTCAACCCGACTCTCGACCCGATCGGCATGGGCTATTACGAGGGCGGCACCAGCTTTGGGTCGGCGGCGTGCATCGGAGTTTTCTCGGGGGGCAACACCGGGCCGCACCCGACCCTCTACAGTCTTCCGTCCGCGGGCTTCGCGCCGATCGAGGTGACACAGTGGATCTGGAGCATCCACGGCAGCGGCCTGCGCACGCAGAACCTGGCGGCCACGGTGACCCGCGCAAGTGACGGAGCGAACCTGGCGGTAACGGTGTTGGTGATGCCGGACGGCTACGGCGAACCCGCGATCACCCTTGATCGCCAGGCCTGGCAGCCGGCGGTGGGCGAAACCTATCGGGTCCACGTCACCGCCACCGGAATGGCCGACGTCGACTACGAAGTCACGGCGGTCAGCTGCCCTTAGGACGGCGCAGGGCGCACCCCAGGGCCCAAGCATTTCAAGCGATCGAAATCATTGGCGCTTCGTCGATTGGGGCCTCTCTTCCGCCTTGCCGTCCATGACCCACCCCTGCTGCGCCCGGCCGGAAGAAGCTCACCGTGAAGGGCCTGCGCCTGACTTTCCGCTACCGCGCGCGCAACACGGGGTCGAGGGACGTCTATCTCTTCAATCGTCTCTTCGTCGAGGAGCCGTCCGGCGCGCGGCGCATCGATCCCACCCGCGTCTACGTCGTCGCGGAGGGCTCGGTGCTTCGAGTCTCGAAGCAGATGTTCGTGGTTCCGGAGAATGTCGAGGTGGAGCAACCGGAGGTGCCCTATCTGTCCCGCCTCGCGGCTGGCGAGACTTTCGAGGAGGAGATCACCCTCGCCTTGCCGGTGCGCGAGTCGTACCCGTACCTGAGCCCACCCGCGGCCGCATCGAAAGGGGAGAAGAGAACCTGCGAGCAACTCGTCTTCACCCTTGGCTACTTTCACGCCAAGGGGCCGGGCTGG
>JAHFDQ010000307.1 GCA_023248915.1 Archangiaceae bacterium
TCACGTTCTGGACCGATGCCGCCTGCACCAACCCGGTGACGTGTAACATTCTCACCATGGGTTCCAACTCGTCAATGGTGCCGATGTTCTTCAAGGCGAGTAACGCCGGCTCGGCGACGCTGGCCGCCGCCACGCCTGGCATCACCCCGGGAACGCAAGGTGCGACCATTACCCCCGCAGACCCGAAGAAGCTCGTCTTCACCACCCCGGCGCCGACCGTCGAGGCGGGGTTCTGTCAGGCCCTGACGCTCGAACGACAGGACGCGCTGAGCCGTCCCACCGCGCCGGCATACGACACTGCCGTGACGAGCTTCTCGGTCAGCGCCCCCCCGGCGGGTGGGCTGGCGACAGAGCTGTTCTCGAACAGCACCTGCTCGGCCCTACTCGTGTCCCCGTTCAACGTTCTTTCGGGTCAGGCCAACACCTTCATCTACGTCAAGGGGCGCAGCGGTGACGTGGCCGGGGGGAACACAACCGCGGCGCACGTGTACTTGGTGGCCGCATCGGCCGGCGTTCTCACGGCCGCAACCCTGAACGTGACGGTGCTGCCGATGGTGCGGCGCGGCAGTTGCACGCTGGGGGCCACCACCGTCACCTGTGCGGTCACCCCGAATCTGACGAGCATCGGCCGCACCTTTCTCGTCTACCAGGCAACTGCCGACAAGGACGACCGACCCGACTACGACATGGTCACCTGCCGGCTGCAGATGAATAGCAGCCTGCTCGCGGAAGTGGTCTGCGATCGCCTCGGGGACGGAGCGAACGTCACGGTCGAATGGCAGGCGGTGAGCTTCGCCTACGACGCCACCCAGGGGGGCGTCTCGGTGCAGCATCTGTCGATCAACCAATCGGATGCGGGGCAACCCTTTCAAGACATCGCGGTCTCGAGCTCCGCGCGGGCGAGCTCGTTCGTCCTCTTCAGCGCGCGCACCGCGGAGTCCTCGACGACCGACGGGAACGAGCAGTACATGACTGAGATGATCGGTGACACCACCGTCCGCGTCAGCTTCGCCCCCAACGGCTCCTTCCAGACCAACGGCAACACCAGCAACGTTTTCGTGGCTCAGGTGGTGAATTGGACGGGGGCCAGCGTGGCGCGCGGCGTCAGCCCCGTCGGAGACGGCGGCACCGTCGACGTTTCCCAGGCCACGCCCAACCTGCCCCGGTCGTTCCTGCTGCACTCGTCGCGAATGGCGGACATCTACGAAACCGGCCCCGACATCTGCGCCCGGCGGCTGTCGGGCCTGATCTCCGATACCGCGAAACTGACGTTCCAGCGCGGTTGTACCGGCAGCAGTCCGGCGGACGACGTCAAGGACGTCAGCTGGGAACGCGTCGAGCTGCCGGCCAACGTGTCGGTGCAACAGCTGACCGCTCCGATCGCCAACGGCCAGGCCAACAGCGGGGACCTCACCATCACCTCGGTGGATCGGACCCGCGCATTCGCGTTCTCCGGCGGCCAGGTCGCCGGCGGTCTGGCGAACGGACGAACGAATGACAGCGCGAGCGATCGCCTCGGCAGCTCGCAGGCGAACGTGAACCTGACCTCTGCCACGGTTGTCCGGCTCAACCGCCTGGACAACGTGGGAGACGCGACCTGGGGCGTCTTCGTGGTCGAGGTCACCCCGTGAGCCCGCGTCAACCGAGATGAGCGGCACGGACCCCAAGCCCCAACCCGAGCCGGAATCGGACCCTCTCGTGGGGATCGTCCTCGGTGGCTACCAGGTCGGCAAGCTGATCGCATCGGGGGGCATGGGGCTGGTGTACGAGGCGCGGCACGAACTCATCGGTCGCCGCGTCGCGGTGAAGGTGCTGCGGCCCGAAGTGGCGAGCGGTGCGGGGTGGTCCGACCGGTTCCTCGCCGAGGCGCGCGCCCTCTCCGCCATCAAACACAAGAACATCGTCGAGATCGTCAACTTCGGCCTCACGCCCGATGGCCGCCAGTACATGATGACCGAGTTTCTCGAGGGTGAGGCGCTCGACGCCGTCATCGCCCGGGAGGCACCGCTCGAACCCCACCGTGCGCTCACGCTGGTGGATGAGGTCTTGAGCGGCCTGTCCGCGGCGCACAAGGCGGGCGTCATCCACCGCGACCTCAAGCCTTCCAACGTCTTCCTGCTTACCCAGTCCAACGGTGAGCGCAGCGTCAAGGTGCTCGACTTCGGGCTCTCCCGGCAGGACCCGGTGGTGCTCGCAGGCTCGGCCGCGGAACCCGCCGATCGTTCCAACCAGAAGACCTCGCTCCTTGCCGGCACGCCCGCGTACGTCGCGCCCGAGCAGGCGCTCGGGCGCCGTGTGGAAGCCGCCGCCGACCTTTATTGCACCGGCGTGATGCTGTTCGAGCTCCTCACCGGCAGGCTTCCTTTCGTCGCCGACACCATTCCCGAGCTGGTCCGCAAGCACGTGAACGAGCCCGCCCCGCGCGTGTCCGAGTTCGTCAGCGGATTGTCCCCGGCGCTCGACGACTTCGTGGCTCAGCTGCTAGAGAAACAACCCGCCAAGAGGCTCGAATCGGCCGAGCTTGCGCGACGCACCTTGCAGCGTCTGATGCGGGACCTGCGCGAGTCCGCCACGCAGCAGCGCCCCAACCCACTGATGGACGTCGCGACGCAACCGACGGCAGAGTCCTTGTCGCCGGTGTCGCCGGCCCTGGCGCCGGTCGTCCCGCCGACCACCACGCCGACCGACCTGCCCGACCCCCGCGAGGCGATCACTTCGCGTCTCCCGAAGTCGTCCCTGGAGGAGCGGATACTCCCGCGGCGATCGCGCGGGCTGCTCATCGGCGCGGTCGCCGGCGCGGCGTTCATCGTCGGCGGTGTCATCGTCGCTTCCCGCTCGGCGGCGACGCAACCCGAGGCAGCGTCGAAATCGTCCATTCCTCTCGCCGCCGTGACGGAGGTTCCGCTGCCGCCACCCTCTGCGCCCGCTGCGGCACCCGTCGACGCGGCGGCGGACAGCGACCTGGTCGGGTCATTGTCACCGAGGCCGTCGAAGCCCGCTGAAGAAACGAAACGCCTCGGGCCCAATTCGGGACCGACGGCCGCGAAGGTTCCGCAGGCTACGAAGCGGCCGGCCGCGAAATCCGCTTCGGCCGACAGGCAGGAGGTCGGCGCGCTGGGTGCCCAAGTGGACGCAGCGAAGCCCGTGCAGGAGGACGCCGCCGCCTGCGTTCCCGACGAGCGCTGGCGAAGGGGTCAGTTCGACGCCATCGCCGAGGTCGAGAAGAAGCGCAAGGCCGCCTTCGCCGAGCTCGCGGACCCGGTCGCGGCCTTGCAACACCTCCGCGGACTCGTCACCGAGCTCAATGCCGCCGTCGCCGCGGCGCAGACCGGCGAGCAGTGCGCAGGCGCCAAGCGCGCGATCTCGCGTTTCGCCCGCGGGGAGTAGGCGCCGTCACGCGCCGGGGTGTCCGAGCCAACCCCGTGGGGCAGGGCAATCGACGGCGCGCGCTGGCGTCCGTCGTCGTGAAGCCCGCGCCGCCTCCTCGGCGAGCGCCTTCACCTCCGAATCGGGTCATGCCCACCGTGCCGCGCCAATTTGATAGGCCTGCCGTTGCTGCTTCGGGTTCGGCCGACCGCTTCTCCGCTCATTCTGGGCCCGGCGTGGGTGTGCAGCCAGTGGAGCGCCCACCTCGCTGGTACTCCGGGAGCGCGCAGCTCCATCCCCGCTCAGCCAGCATCGCGAGAGCAGGGCGGTGAAGGTGCTGCTCGTCCCGCGCTGACCGCCGGCCTTAGGCCCGGACCAGCGGCTTGTAGCGGATGCGCGTCGGCTTCAGCGACTCGGCGCCCAGCCGCTTCTTCTTGTCCTCTTCGTAGTCCTGGAAGTTGCCCTCGAAGAAGAAGACCTTGCTGTCGCCCTCGAACGCCAGGATGTGGGTGGCGATGCGGTCGAGGAACCAGCGGTCGTGGCTGATGACCACCGCGCAGCCCGCGAAGCCCAACAGCCCGTCCTCCAGCGACCGCAGCGTCTCGACGTCCAGGTCGTTGGTCGGTTCGTCCAGCAGGACGAGGTTGCCTCCGCCCTTCAACAGCTTCGCGAGGTGCACCCGGTTTCGCTCGCCGCCCGACAAGTCCTTCACCCGCTTCTGCTGGTCGGCCCCCTTGAAGTTGAAGCCCGCCAGGTAGGCCCGGGACTGCACGGTGCGCTTGCCGAGCTCGAGCAGGTCGAGCCCGCCCGACACCTCCTGGAAGACGGACTTCTCGCCGTCGAGCGAGTCGCGGCTCTGGTCGACGTAGGCAATCTTCACCGTCGGGCCCACCGTCAGCTCGCCGGAGTCGGGCTTTTCCTGGCCCACAATCATTCGGAACAGCGTCGTCTTGCCGGCGCCGTTCGGGCCGATGACGCCGACGATGCCGCCGGGCGGCAGCCGGAACGAGAAGTCGTCGATGAGCAGCTTGTCGCCGTACGCCTTGCGCACCTGCTTCGCCTCGACCACCGCGCCGCCGAGCTTGGGCCCGGGTGGAATGTAGATTTCGCCGGGCCCCTCGCGCTTCTCGGGCGCCGCTTCGACCAACTGCTCGTACTGTGCCACGCGCGCCTTGCCCTTGGCCTGGCGGGCTCGGGGCGACATGTGGGCCCAGTCGAGCTCGCGCTGCAGCGCCTTCTGCCGCGAGGACTCCTGCTTCTCTTCCTGCGCCAGCACTTTCTGCTTCTGGTCGAGCCAGGACGAGTAGTTGCCCTTCCAGGGCACGCCTTCCCCGCGGTCGAGCTCGAGAATCCATTCGGCGACGTTGTCGAGGAAGTAGCGGTCGTGGGTGATGGCGACGACGGTGCCCTTGTATTCCTTCAGGTGCTGCTCGAGCCAGGCGACCGACTCGGCGTCCAGGTGGTTGGTGGGTTCGTCGAGCAGCAACAGGTCGGGCTTCTCGAGGAGAATTCGGCAGAGCGCCACCCGCCGCTTCTCGCCGCCCGACAGCTTCGACACCTCGGCGTCGCCCGGCGGCAAGCGCAGCGCGTCCATGGCGATTTCCAGCGTCCGGTCCAATTCCCAGCCGTTCGCCGCGTCGATGGCGTCCTGAAGCTTCGCCTGCTCGGCGAGCAGCTTCTCCATGTCGGCGTCGGACATGGGCTCGGAGAACTTGGCCGAGACTGCGTTGAAGCGGTCGAGCAGGCCGCGGACTTGCCTGACGCCCAGCTCGACGTTGCCCTTGACGTCGCGGGTGGCGTCGAGCTGTGGCTCCTGCGCCAGGAAGCCGACCTTCACCGACGGGTCCGGCTTGGCGTGGCCGAAGAACTCGGCGTCCTGCCCCGCCATGATGCGCAGCAGCGTCGACTTGCCCGCGCCGTTGGGGCCGATGACGCCAATTTTCGCACCGGGGAAGAACGACAGGTAGATGCCTTTGAGAATCTCCTTGCCGCCCTTCACCTTGCGTAGGTCCTGCATGGTGAAGATGAAGTTCTGGGCCATGTCGCGCGGATAGCGCGGCGCGGAGCGGACCGCAAGCTCGTGTCGCGGCGGTCAGCGCATGCGCTCGAGCTGCGCCTCGAGGCTTTCGAGAGCCCGGACGGCTTCGGCGCGCTGCTCGGCGCTCGAGTTGGCCTGAGCCCCGGCCCGGGCCTCGGTCAAGAGCTGTTGAGCCACGGGGTCTGGCCGAGACAGCGCCTGCTCTCGGTCGGCGAGGCGCTTCGCGAGATGGTTGATGCGCGCCTGGAGCGTGGACGCGGTCGGGCCCGACGCGGCCACGGGGGCCAGGCGGTGCGCCTCGGGGGAAGCGGTCGGAGCCGGACGCGTCAACCGCCAGCCGACGGCGAGCAGCACCGCGGCGGCCAGGACGAGCCCCGCGTACATCCAGCGCGGGGACGAAGGGGTCCGGTCGGGGTCGTCTCCGTCGTCGTCGAGGTCGTCGATGTCGATGCGCCCGGTGTCGTCGGGAACGCCAGCGCCGCGGGCGGCGGGGCGTTGGGTCGAATGGGCCGCGCCCGGAGGGTCGGTCGTCGCGAGCGCGTCCCTTCGGGGGTTCGTCGGGTGTTCGTTCCTGTCTCGCCGCGGGTCGGTCGGAACCTGCTCGTTTCCGATGGGAGGCGGGGCGGCCACGGCCTGCTTCGGGTCGGTCTGGGCCTTGTCGCGCTCTGAGGCGGACTCCTGGTGGGCGTCGCGGTTCCCGGTGGGCGCTTCCTGCCCTCCGATGAGCTCGGCGACGTAGCGGACGAACTCCTGGGTCTCGACGGGCCCTTCACGTGCGAGCAGTTCTTCCAGGTCCGCCACCACGTCGCCCGCGCGCTGGTAGCGGAGGTTGCGGTCCTTGGCGAGGCACTTCATCACGATGCGCGCCAGCTCGGGCGGGTAGTTGGGGGCGACCTTGTCAGGCGAGCGCGGGTCCTCGAGGCGCACGGCCCGGATGACCGCCTCGGCCGAGGTGCGGAAGAAGGGACGCCAGCCGGTGCTGACCTCGTACAGGACGGTGCCGGTGGAGAAGATGTCGGCGCGGTAGTCGACCCGGTCCTGCGAGAGCTGCTCGGGCGAGAGGTAGAGGAACTTGCCCTTGATGACTCCGGGCTGGCTGCGACCCACCATCGCGGCCGCCTTGGCGATGCCGAAGTCGACCAACTTCACCGAGCCGTCGAAGCCAATCATGATGTTCTGGGGCGAGACATCGCGGTGCACGATGCCGATGGGCTTGCCGTCGATGCCGATGCAACTGTGGGCGTAGTCGAGGCCCGCGCAGAGTCGCGAGCCGATGTAGGCGACGAAGCGAGGCGGAATCGCGCGGCGCTGCTTCATTTCTTCGCGGAGAATCTTCCGCAGGTCGACCCCATCGACGTATTCCATCACCAGGTAGATTGAGCTGTTGAGCTTGCCGAGCTCGAGCACCTGGGCGACGTTCGGGTGCTTGAGCTGCGCGGCTATTCGGGCCTCGTCGAGGAACATACGGACGAAGTCGAGCTGATCCGCGAGCTCGGGCAAGATTCGTTTGACGACGAAGAGCTGGTCGGTCGCGGTTGCCTTCGCGAGGAACAGCTCCGCCATCCCGCCGGTGGCGAGGCGCCGGAGCAAGGTGTATTTGCCCAGGGTCGCTGCGGCCTGTGGAGAGGAGTCTGAAATGGCCGGGAGATTAGAACCTCGGCCAGGCTTCGAGTCGAGTGGACGATGTTCGAGAGGGGAAGCGACGTGGAATCAGATCGCGCCAGAGCAGCAGTCTTGGCGCCGGGAGGAAGCCCTTGTTGGCCGGGCGCGGTTCGCCGTAGTCTACGCGCGCCAACGCTCGACTGACGGACGCAACTTCGCGAGCCACCGATCAGACCGAGCATGGGAGGGTTGTTCATGTTCAGGCTGAAGCTACTCGCCGCATTCGCCACGTTTGCCCTTGTCGCCTCATGCAGCACGCCACCCGGAAATATCGAAGGGGGCGATGACTCGGGCGTCTCCGATGACGGCGGCGGCGGCGGCGGCGGTGGCGGTGGCGGTGGCGGTGGCGGTGGCGGTGGCGGTGGCGGCGGCGGCGGTGGGGTGAACGATGGTGGTGGCGGCGGTGGTGGCGACGACGGGGGTGGCGGTGGCGGCGGTGGAGGCGGCGGTGG
>JAHFDQ010000308.1 GCA_023248915.1 Archangiaceae bacterium
CGGCGGCAGCTCGCGATAGAGCTTCTCGGACGACGGAGGCGAAACCGCACCCGCCGGCTTGCGCCCGCCATCTCGAACGACTGCCGGCCCCGGGGCCGCGCCGCGGTCGTCGGCACAGGCCAGCGCGGCGTAGGCCACCGCGGCCAGCCCGGCCAGGCTTCTCGTCATCGCGCGCGTCAAAGCCACCGCCGGAAGGCTACCCAACTTTCGGGTCAGGCGTGCGCCGGCTTCACGTACCGCGCCACGCGCACTCGGGCCGGGCGAATCACCGCCCCCTTCAGCCGGTAACCGGCGCGGAGCTCGGCCACCACCTTCTGGTCGTCGTCGGGGTTGGGGGTGGCTTCCACGTCCGAGGCCTCGGCCACCCCGGGATCATAGGGCTGCCCGGTCAGGCTGAGCCGCTCGACCCCGGTCGATTCGACCCTACGCACCAGCTTCTCGCGAATCAGCCGAACCCCCTGGGCCAGGGGCGACTCGTCGTCGGCCGCGGCGGTCAGGCACAGGTCGAGCTCGTCGACGGCCTCGAGCAGCCCCTGCACCACCTGGCCCCGGTCGACGTCGAGCAGGCGCTCGCGCTCGCGGTTCAAGCGAACTTTGAAATCTTCCCGGTCGCGGTCGACGGCCTGGAAGGCGCGCGCCAGCTCGTCCACCCGCTTGTGCGCGGCCTCGAGCTCGCCACGCAGCCGGTCGACCTCGCCGTCGTCGGGCTTGGCGACCGGCGGACCGGCCGGTTCGGGCTCACCCAGCGGCGACCGGGCGTTTCCTTCCACGTCGAACCTTCTTCGGTCGATGACCTTCACCAAGCCCTCGGGGTTGAGGCGGCTGAACGAGCGGGTCAACCTAACCACCTGCCCTCGCCTGTCAACCGCCCGTAACTCTGGGCCCTACGGGGTGGCCGCCTCGGAGGCGTCGGCGGCCGGCCGCGCGGCGTCCTCGTCGAAGATCTCCACCTCCGCGGAGCGCAGCGAGTGGTACAGCAGCCACCGCTCCGGGGCGGTCATCGCGCCCGGGGGCACAGCCCGGTCGATCTCCTGGAACGACAGCCGGCCCTCGCGAAGGCCCTTCGTGAACAGCGCCTTCCGGGCCGCATAGCTGTCGATGATCGCCCTGTGCACTGTTCGCTCCTGAATGAAGCTAATTCCCGAGGGCGAACCGCGCAGGGGCTAGGCGGTCCCCTCGTGGGTCGGCAGCTCGGTCGGCGAGGGGCCCGACGGTTCGTGCTGGTGGCTGAGGAGCGGCACCGGGACCGCGGCCTTCGGCCCCAAAATCCGCTCGAGCTCTTCCTCTTCCACCACCTCGGTCGTCAGCAGCCGGGCGGCCAGCGCCTCGACCTTCTCGCGCTGCTCGGCCAGGGTGGCCCGGGCGCGCTGCAACCCGTCGTTGATCAGCCGCTGGATTTCCTCGTCGATGAGCTGGGCGGTGCGCTCGGAGTACGGCTGCGACGTCTCGATTCCCATCGCCGACCGGAGGAACGGCTGCCGGTCCTGCGCGAAGTACAGCGGCCCCAGCGAGCTCATGCCGTACTCGCGCACCATCAGGCGGGCGATGTCGGTCGCCTGTTTGAAATCGCTCGAGGCGCCGGTCGAGATGGCGCCGATGAAGATCTCCTCGGCGGCGCGGCCGCCCATCATCGCCGACAGCCGGTCGCAGAGCTCTTCCCGGGACATCAGGTAGCGGTCCTCGAGCGGCAGCGACAGCGTGTACCCGAGCGCCGCGAGCCCCCGCGGGATGATCGACACCTTGTGCACCCGGTCGGCGTGCTCGAGCATCCACCCCACCACCGCGTGGCCGGCCTCGTGGTGCGCGATGATCTCCTTCTCGCGCTCGTTCATCCGCCGGTTCTTCTTTTCGAGCCCGGCGACCTCGCGCTCGATGGCTTCCTCGAGATCTACCCGTAGGACGGCGGCGTGGTTCTTCCGCGCGGCCAGGAGCGCCGCCTCGTTGATGACGTTGGCCAGGTCGGCGCCGGCGAAGCCCGGGGTGCGCGCCGCGACCTCGTTCAGGTCGGCGTCGGGGCCCAGCTTCACGCCCCGGGCGTGAATCTGGAGGATCTTCTCGCGCCCCTTCCGGTCGGGCCGGTCGACCACCACCTGCCGGTCGAAGCGCCCCGGGCGCAAGAGCGCGCTGTCGAGGATTTCGGGCCGGTTGGTGGCGGCGATGACGATCAGCCCCGCCTTCGGATCGAAGCCGTCCATCTCGGCGAGCATCTGGTTCAGCGTCTGCTCGCGCTCGTCGTGCCCGCCCACCACGCCGACGTTGCGTGTCTTGCCGACCGCGTCGAGCTCGTCGATGAAGATGATACAGGGCGCCTTGGCGGCGGCCTGTGCGAAGAGATCTCGCACCCGCGCCGCGCCGACGCCGACGAACATCTCGACGAACTCCGAACCCGAGAGCGAGAAGAAGGGCACCCCCGCCTCGCCCGCCACCGCGCGAGCCAGAAGCGTCTTGCCGGTGCCGGGCGGGCCGAGCAGCAGCACCCCCTTCGGGATGTGGCCCCCGAGCCGGCGGAACTTCTCGGGCGTCTTCAGGAAGTCGACGACTTCCCGAAGCTCTTCGACGGCCTCGTCGATGCCGGCGACGTCCTTGAAGCCGACGCCGGTGTTCGACTCGGACTGAATCTTCGCGCGGGTCTTGCCGAAGCTGAGCACGCTCTGCGGCCCCTGCCCCAGGCCTCCGGCGACCCGGCGCATCATGTAGGACCAGAAGAGCAGCCCGACGCCGATCGGCACCAGCCAGACCCAGAACACGTCGCCGAGGCCCGACTGCGCCACCGCCTCGTACGTCACCTTCTTCTCGTCGAGCAGCTTGACCAGCTCGGCGTCGCCCTGGACGCGCACCGCCATCCACGGCAAGGGCATCGCCTCGGTGACCACGCCCTTCTTCGCGTCGGGCGCTACGACGACCGTGCCCTGGGGGAGAAAGCCCTTCACCCAGTCGGCGGCCAGCTGCACCCGCGCGAACTCGCCGGCCCGCACCGCGTCCTTGAACTCGCTGTAGCCGACCTTTCGGGTGCCGGTGTCCTGGAACAGCGAGCGGAAGATCAGGAAGCCGAGCACCAGAATCAACAGGTACCCGAGCGGTGAGCCGAGGCTCGGGAGCCGGTTGGTCAGCCCCTTGCCAAGGTCGCGTTTCTTGGTCTTCGCGTTCGGGCTTTGTTCGGTCGCCACCCGGCCAAGGTGTGCACCGAAGGCACGGCGTCAACCCGTGTGGCGGCTCGGTCAGTCGTCGAGCTCGAGCAGGCGCTCGAGCGTCCGGGCGTCGGCGTCCGGGAACTTGTATTGGCTCATCTCGGACAGTGTCACCCAGCGGTGATCATGAACCCTGACGTGCCGGACGGCGCCTTCGGGCGAGAGCAGCCGGCAGCGGAAGACGCGGAAGTCGATGTCGTAGTTCGGGTAGGCGTGCTGGTGATGCATCGCCTCTTCGCCCACCTCGACGTCGATCGCCATCTCTTCCTTCAACTCGCGCGCGAGCGCCTCTTCGTCCGACTCGCCGTCCTGCACGCGGCCGCCGGGGAATTCCCAGAGCAGCGGCAGCGACTTGTTGGGCAGGCGCTGGGTGATGAGGAAGCGACCTTCCCGCTCGAGCATGGCTCCGACGACGCGAATCTGACGGCGAATCATCGAGCGGGACCTAGCACGGCCAAAGGCCCGGCAACAGACCTACCTGGGAACCCGCCGCCGGCCCCGTTGTCCGTTCCTCACGAACCCGACATTGGAGGCCTTTCATGAGGCGGATTCTGTTCGCCGTCGCTGGAGTCGTGTGCGGTCTGGCCCTCACCTTCGCCCTGACGCTGGGTTGGCGCGCGTGGAGGGTCGAGCGAACGGCTGCGGAGGGGGTGGCTCGGACGGACGAGGACCAGAGGGTGAACAAGGACGCACAGAAGCCAGAACCGCATCGCGAAGCATTGGGCCTTGTGGTGCCGGCGAAGGCAGCTCCGTCCGCCGCGCCGAAGCGGCCAATCGGTGTAGGCTCGAGCAGCGGCGGCATCTCGACGATCTTCGGCCGCAACGGCCTCGGCGGGGAGTTGCAGAGCGGCACCGGCAACATGTTGGGCGCCTCGCCGAGCAGCGCGTATGGGATGGGCGGCCTTGGGACTCAGGGCCGGGGCTCAGGGGGCGGAGGAATCGCCTACGGCACGGCCTCAGCCGGGCTGCTCGGCGCCGTAGGTTCCGCCGGCGGCGCCGGTTACCGGGCGCAGGGTGACGACCCTGCCGGCGGCGACACTGAGAACTACGGCCACACCGGGGTGAACCCCTTCGTGATGACCTCCGAGGACCGGCTCTCGACCTTCGGAGTGGACGTCGACACCGCCAGCTACACCATCGCGCGGCGGAAGCTGCTCGAGGGCACCCTCCCTCCCCCGAACTCGGTCCGGGTCGAGGAGTTCCTCAACTACTTCAAGTACCAGTACCCGCAGCCGAAGTCGGGCGCCCTGGCGGTGTTCCTCGACGGCGCTCCATCGCCCTTCTCGCCGGGGCGGCACCTGTTGCGCGTGGGCGTCCAGGGCAAGCGCCTGTCGGTGTCCGAGCGGAAGACGGCCCACCTCACCTTCCTCGTGGACGTCTCGGGCTCGATGCAATCGCCCGACAAGCTGCCGCTCGCCAAGCGCGCCCTGCGGACGCTGGTGGACAACCTGCGCGACGGGGACACCGTCGGCCTGGTGACCTATGCCAGCGGATCTCACGTGGTGCTGCCGGCGATGGGCCTCGAGCACAAGGCGGCGATCCACGCCGCCATCGAAGAGCTCGAGGCGGGCGGTTCGACCGCGATGGCCGGTGGCATCGAGCTGGCCTACGAGGAAGCGGCGAAGACTCTCGACGCCGACTCGGTGTCGCGGGTGATCATCCTCTCTGACGGCGACGCCAACATCGGCGCCGTCACTCCCCAGGAGATGCTGGCGAAGATCGCGCACCACGCCAAGGAAGGCGTCACCGTGAGCACCGTCGGCTTCGGCATGGGCAACTACAAAGACGGGCTGATGGAACAGTTCGCCGACAAGGGCAACGGCAACCACTACTACGTCGATTCCCCCATGGAAGCGCGCCGCATTTTCCAGGAACAGCTCGGCGGCACCCTCGAGGTCATCGCCAAGGACGTGAAGATTCAGGTCGAGTTCGACCCCGAGCAGGTCGCGTCTTACCGCCTGGTCGGCTACGAGAACCGCGCCATCGCCGACCGGGACTTCCGCAACGACAAGGTGGACGCAGGGGAAATCGGCGCAGGCCACACCGTCACCGCGCTGTACGAGCTGAACCTGACCCCGAGCGCCGGCGACGGCCTCGCCACCGTGAGGGTGCGGGCCAAGACTCCCAAGGGCAGCACCGCGACGGAAGCCGTCTTCCGGTTTCAGGCGAGCATGATGGCGCCGTCGTTCGCGGCCGCCGACCGCGACCTGCGCTTCGCCGCCTCGGTGATGGCAGCGGCCGAGATCTTCCGGCAGAGCTCGCACGCGAAGGGGTGGAATTACGACGACGTGCTGCGCATCGCCCGCGGCGCCACTCCCGAGGGCAACGCCGAGCGCGAGGAGTTCGTCGAGCTCTTGCGCACCGCCCGGGCCATCGTGATGCGGGTCGCGTCGAGGTAGTCGGCCCTGGGTGCGCCCGCTACAGTGCGCGCCCATGGCCTCCATCCAATTCCTCGGCGCCGCCGGCACCGTCACCGGCTCGAAGTTCCTCATCCAGCACGAGGGCAAGCGCATCCTTCTCGACTGCGGGCTGTTTCAGGGCACCAAAGAGCTGCGTCTGCGCAACTGGGCGCCGCTGCCGGTTGACCCGCGGACGATCGACCTGGTGGTGCTGACCCACGCGCACGTGGATCACATCGGGGGGCTGCCGCGGTTGGTGAAGGCGGGCTACTCGGGCGACGTCCTGTGCACCTCGGGCACGCGCGACCTGGCCGGGCTGCTGCTACCCGACTCGGCGCACCTACAGGAAGAAGAGGCCCGCTACGCCAACAAGGAGAAGTACTCGAAGCACTCCCCTGCCCTGCCCTTGTACACGGTCGAGGACGCCGCGAAGGCGCTGAAGCTCTTGTCCAGCTTCTCGTTCGACCGCACCAAGGAAGTGCTGCCTGGCGTGACGGCGCGCTTCGTCCGCGCGGGCCACATTTTGGGTTCGGCCATCGTCATCTTCGAGCTGGCCTCAACCGGCCAGCGGCTCGTCTTCACCGGCGACCTCGGGCGCTACGGAGCCCCCATCCTCCGCGACCCCGAGGGCGTCGACCTGGCGACGTGGCTCGTCGCCGAGAGCACCTACGGCGACCGCGAGCACGGCCCCGAAGCGCCGATGGACGCGCTGGCCGAGTGCGTCAACGCGGCGGTGAAGAAGGGCGGGCTGGTCGTCATCCCGGCATTTGCCATCGGCCGCACCCAAGAGCTTCTCTACCACCTGAGCAACCTCGAAAACGCCAAGCGCATCCCCGAGCTGAACGTGTGGGTGGACTCGCCGATGGCGTGCGACGCCACCCCCATCTACCTGGCCCATGCCGAAGAGCATGATCTCGACATGCAGGCCCTCACCAGCCGCGGCCAGGGGCTGGCGACGGCGCGCACCCGCTTCACCCGCTCGGTCGAGGAGAGCAAGCGCCTGAACGCAGAGAAGGGGCCGGGCATCATCATCTCGGCCAGCGGTATGGCGACCGGCGGGCGCATACTCCACCACCTGAAGCACCGGCTGCCCAACCCGAAGAACACCGTGCTCTTCGTCGGCTACCAGTCCGAGGGTACCCGCGGCCGCCGCCTGCTCAACGGCGAGAAAGAGGTCAAGATCCACGGCGAGATGATTCCCGTCCGCGCCGAGATCAAGTCGGTCTCGGGCTTCTCGGCCCACGCCGATTGGCACGAGATGCTGAAGTGGATGGAAGGGTTCAAGAGCGCGCCGAAGCAAACGCTCCTGGTGCACGGCGAACCCCCGGGCCTCGCCGCCCTGAAGGCCCGCGTAGAGGCCAAGGGGTGGCAGGCGCACGTGCCAGCCCACCTCGAGACCGTCGAGCTGCGCTGATTCGAAGCTACAGGCCGGCGTCGCCCGCGCGGATGAAGCTCAGCGGCCGCAAGCCGGAGGGCGCGAGGTTGCGCGCCGGCGGGCGAACGTGAAGGTCCCTCTCGCCGCAGTTGGCGCAGGGCGGGCCTCCATCTGTCCGCGGTGCGGTAGCGGGTGCGCTCGCAACCTTCGGGGCCTCGGGGGCCAGCACGCCCTGGGCGCCGAACGCCGCCAGGAACAGCACGGCCACGCCGAAGCCGATCAGTATCCCGAGCACCAGGTGCCGCGTCATCCCGCCACTTCCCTCTTCTGAATTCCGCTAGCATCCCCCGTCCTTCAGCCGAGGAAAAGGCAAAGCCATGGCTCGCGAAGTCCGCGCCCCGCGGGGCACCACTCTCCAGTGCAAGGGTTGGGTTCAGGAAGCTGCCCTGCGCATGCTGATGAACAACCTCGACCCGGACGTCGCCGAGCGGCCGGCGGACCTGGTCGTCTATGGCGGCACCGGCAAGGCCGCGCGCGACTGGCCCAGCTTCGAC
>JAHFDQ010000309.1 GCA_023248915.1 Archangiaceae bacterium
GATGCCTCTTCGTAAAGGTGCCCTGTTTTGGCCGAGAAAGTTCTCGGGAATTCGGCCGGCGAGACCTCTTAACCGGCTGGAATCAGGACCCTCGCGCGGCGGATATCCGAGAACTTTCTCGGCCAAAACAGGCCGCTTTTTCGACCGCCCCCCCGGGCGGGATCCGCTCACTCCTCAGCGCGATCGCATCTAATTCGCGGCCGCGCTCGGACAGGTGAAGACCCGAAGAGAGGTCGAACGAGATCACCGCCATCTCGAAGCTGCGACACGTCCAAGTCGACCAAGCTGTCCCAAGGCGATGGTAAAGGCCGATGCAGCGGAACGCGCCAGCGGGAAGGTCCCCACGCAGGTGACAGGACCCGGCCCATCGCTATCGCAGGGCGTCCGAGACCCCTCAGCCGAAGATGCGATTCCCTTGGGGTACTTGCTCATCATGCATTATGTACATTACAAGTACTCTACCCGTTGATGCACGGTACAAAGTGCCGAAAAACCGACCGGCAGGGGGGGCGGCGGCGGCCGGAGTCTCGGAACCGGGGGGGGCACGTTCCCCACCTGCCGGTGACCGACCGCGGCCGGCGTTTCGATCTGTGCCGACCTGGGACCGTCGGAGGCTCGAGGATGCCGGCCGGCAAGGCATGGAGCCCGGGTGTAGGTCACCCCTTCCCCCTACCTGCCAGACACCGCAAACCACCTCGGCGGCGTCAACGACTCAGCCGTGCACCAGGGCGACCGACTCCCGCTGCGCCACCTGTTGCAGCAGCCGGCCGGTCCGGGCCGCCGAGCGCTCGATCCGTGCGATATCGGACAGGCTGATGATGCCCACCGGCTCGCGTCCGGCGTTCACGACGACCGCGCGCGAGCGTTTCTCCGCGCCCATGCGGGCCTCGAGCCCGTGCAGGCTCTCTTCGGCGTCACACGTCAGCAATGGGCCCGTCGACATGAGGTCGCGGACGGGCGTGCTGGACGGAAGATCGCTCGCGAGCAGCCGAATGGTGAGGTCGCGGTCGGTCACCACCCCGACCAGCTTCCCGCCAGAGTCGACGACGGGCATGAAGCCGAGCTTCTCGTCCCGCATCAGCCGCGCGCACTCGATGGCCGGCGTGTGCTCTGTGCACTTGTAGACCAGCGTCAACATCACGTCGCGGCATTGCATGGGGCCACCTCCGAGGGAACGCGGCGCTCGTGCAGCGGGCGTGCCGCCCCTCGCGACGGTGGGGGCGGCTTCAGCAGAAGGTGCAGGGAAAGTCCCAGGGAACGCCATCCAGCCCGCCGCGCGCAGGAATTGCGGACCGAATCTCGAACCTACTGGCGCCGCCGCTTGACCAGCTCATCCCAGACCCGCGCGGCGACTTCGCGCTTCGACCCCGAGGTTTCCAGCACCTTGCCCGATCGGTCGATCACCGTGACGCGGTTGGTGTCGGTGGCGAAGCCGGCCCCGGGCGCGGTGACGTCGTTGGCGACGATCAGATCGAGCCCCTTGGCAGTCAGCTTCGCCGACGCATTCTCGACCAGCTTCTCGGTCTCGGCCGCGAACCCCACCAGCAACGGCCGCCGCGCCTTCCCTGCGACCCGCTTCGAGGCCTCGGCCAGCACGTCGGCGGTGCGTACCAGCGCCAGCGTCTCGGGCGCCGCGGACTTCTTGATCTTCTGGGGCGAGATCTCCCTAGGCCGGTAGTCGCTCACCGCCGCGGCGGCGAGGAAGTAGTCCACCCGCTCGATGCGCGAGAGCACCGCGGCGGCCATCTGATCTGCCGTCACCACGTCCACCACGTCCAGGCCGTCCCGAGCGCCGGCGACCGCTTCGCCCACCGGGCCCAACACTACCGTCACCTCGGCGCCGCGGGCCCGAGCTTCCTTCGCCAGGGCCAGGCCCATCTTCCCGCTCGAGGGGTTCGACAAGAACCGCACCGGATCGATCGCTTCGCGCGTGGGGCCGGCGGTCACCAGCACCTGCGCCCCGGCCAGCGGCCCGCCGGCGAACAGCTTCGCCGCGGCCTCGACGATCTCGCCCACCTCGGCCAGCCTGCCCGCGCCCGTCTCTCCATCGGCGAGTGGGCCGACGCCCGGGCCGACGGCGCGGAACCGGGGCTCGCTGAGCAGCGCCTTCAGGTTCTCTTGGGTGAGTCGGTTCTCGTACATGGCGACGTTCATCGCCGGGGCGAGCAGCACCGGCCCTCGGAACGCCAACACCGAGGTCGTCACTGCGTCGTTCGCCATGCCCGCGCGCAGGCGGGCGACGAGGTCGGAGGTCGCGGGCGCGACGATGAAGCCCTCGGCCCACCGGGCGAGGTCGAGGTGACCGAAGACGGCCTCCTTCGACGTGTCGAAGTAGTCGGTGAGCACCGGCTGGCCGGACAGCGCCTGGAAGGTGAGCGGCGTGACGAACTGCTGCGCGGCGGGCGTCATCGCGACCCGGACGGTGGCCCCGGCCCGGCCCAATTCGCGCACCAGGTCGCAGCACTTGTACGCGGCGATGCCGCCGCCGACGCCGAGCGCCAACCGCCGGCCCTTGAGGGAGCTGCCGTCCATTCCGCCTTACTACGCGCCGTCCGGGGCGAGAAGCAACTCGGAGGTTGCCACGCGAGGGGCGCGGTGCCCGCTCGAGGGGCCCTCGACTCCGCTCGGGCGGGCGGATACGGCCGTTCACCGCACCAGCGATACCTCTCCCGGCGCGGGCACGTTGACTGGCACCAGTAGAGGGCCGGCCGGGCTCTCGACGTGGAAGCTGCCCCACACCAGCGTGTAGCGGCCCGGAGCCAGCCCCGCCAGCACCACCTTGTCCTGCGACGGCTGGTACAGCAGCTGCGCATACGAGGCCTTCAACAGTTCGATGGGCGGGTTTCCCACCGAGCCAACGTCGCCCCGGACTATCCACAGCCCGAACCCCCGCTCGGGCTTCAGCCGCACCGTGACTGACCCCGTCCCCGGCACCGGCCCGAAGTCGAGGCGCGTCTCTGGCCCCTTCACCTCGGCCATTATCGCCAGGGCATCTCCAAAGCCGGTCTGAATCGTCTCGCCGTCGTCGGTCGGGTCGATGAAGCTGAACCGGTAGTTCCCCGCCGGGACGCTGGTGGCGAAGCTTCCGTCTTGCGCGGTCACCACCGTGACGGGCTCGGCGCGGTCCATGTTCATGCCTTCGATCTCGACCCCAGCGGCGGGCTTGCCGGTCGTCAGATACGCCAGGCCGACAACCTTGACCGCTCCCGAGATCACCACATCGATCGGGCCGCTCGCGCCGGACTGCGCCGTGGCAGTGCCCGAGAGCAGCCCCTTGCGCGCCGTCACTGCGTACTGAATGACGTAGGGCGGCGCCGACAGCTTGAAGCGCCCGTCCGGGCCGGACAGCACCGACTCGTCGCAGACGTCGCAGGTCACCACCGCGTCGACGATCGGCTGCCCGTCAGCTCCCCGCACGGTGCCGGACGACTCGGGGGCCCGCGTCAAGATGAGGTCCCCTATGTCGGGGGCGACGGCCCGGTCCACCATCATCGGCTCGTAGCCCGGCGACTCGACCGAGAAGATGACCCGGCCGTCGGCGGAAGACAGCGCCAGCTCGAAACGGCCGTCCGCGCTGTCCACCTCGTGATCATCTACCCGGAAATGCTTCAGCGGTCGGCCCTCTTCCCCGAGCACCCTGCCCTGGAAGACGTCTTTCCGCTTCATCACGATGCGCACCGGGTCGCCGCCGGCCGTGGCCTGCACCCGCTCGAGCTGCTCGTACTTCGGGTGCCGCGCCTCGACCCGGTAGCTCACTGCCGGCCGCAACGCGCGCAGCTCGAAGTGGCCAAGCCCGTCGGTGATGGCCGGCTCGGCCCCGCGCGGCACCACCGTCAACGAAGCGCCCGACACCGGCCCGCCCCTCGAGTCGACCACCTCGCCCGAGACGCGCGCTCCCGGCTTCAACTCGGCCGTCACCTTCGCCAGCTGCCCCTCGTCGATCCGCACCTGCTGCCGTTCCGAGGGCAGGTAGTCGGAGTGGGCCGCCACCAGCCAGTAGGTGCCCGCCGGCATGCCGCGCATCAGCACCAGCCCGTCGGCGCCCGAAGGCCGGTCCGACCGATAAGAGCCGTCGCGGTCCATCCACAGGACGACGTTGGCCCCTTCGACGCGGCGCCCTTCGGACTGGGCGACCACCTGCACTCCCGCGCGGGGTTCCAGGTGCAGCTCGACGCCGCTCGCGGGCGCGGTCACCTGCACCTGGCCTCCGCCCCAGTCCGAGTGGTGCGCGTGCAGCGAGTACAGCCCGGGGCTGGGCACCTGCGCCACGAAGCGCCCCTCGGCGTCGGCGATCACGCTGTCGCCGGTGGGAGTCACCAGAATCGAGATGCCCGGCGCGGGGCGGCCGTACTCGTCGAGCACCCGCCCGGTGATGGTGGTGCCGCGCCCGAGCACCAGCTCGACGTTCGCGTCACCCGAGCGCACCTTCACCGGCAGGTCGGCCATGCGGTACCCCTCGGCGGTGCCGCGCAAGAAATACTCGCCCTGCCCCAACGGCCCGAGCACGGCGAGCTCGCCGGTCTTCGCCTTCTTCTTCGCGACGATCTCCCCGGCCCGGGTCGACAAGAGCAGTTCGGGGTCGGGCACCGGCCCCCCGGTCTCGTCCACCACGGCCACCGACAGCGTCCCCCCGGGCTCGAGCTCGAGGGTGAGCCGAGTCACGGTCTCGGACAGGGCGACCGTCTGGGGCGCCGAGCTCTGCGACCCGAACACCGCCGTCACCACCACCTCGTCGGGGTACAGCCGGGAAAACCCCGCCACGCCGCCCCGCGCGACGACTTCTCGGGCCAGGTGGTCGGCGCTCACCCGCACCCTGGCGTCCACAGGCCGGCCGCCGCTCCTCACCGTCACCTCGAGCCGGCGCGGCGTCGGGAGCGTCAAGCGAATCGGCTGCGGCCCGGCTTCGACCTGGGGCGACACCGCCGCCAGGTACCCGTCGGCCTGGGCGAGCACGTAGAAGGGCCCTTCGCCGAGGCCGCGAACCTCGAAGGAGCCGTTGGGCGCGGACGTCGCCTCGTGCGGCAAGGCCAGCCGCCTCGACACCGCGTACACCTTCGCTCCGCCGATGGGCCGCGCCTGGTCGTCCTGCACCAGCCCGGCGATGGTGCGCAGAGCTGGCAGGAAGAGCTCGACCGGGTCTCCGGGCGCGGCGCGCTCGTGGACGCTCTCGCCCAGCCCGCTCGCCCGGGCCCACAGGGTGAAGCTGACCCCCACCAGGTGCTCGAACCGGAACGCCCCCTTCGCGTCGGACTTGGTCCGCGCCCCCGGGGCCAGCGCGCCCTTGCCGGTGGCCAACAGCCCCGCCACCGCGGACGCGGTCTCGTGCGCCGGGCAGGACAGGAGCAGGTCGGCGCACTCCGAGCACCGGACGGTCGAGAGGCTCGCCTGGGTGCTCGCCGCGAGGAACACCTCGGCCCCGGCCACCGGCCGCCCCGTCGGATCGAAGACGGTGCCGGTCAAGGCCAGCCCCTGGCCTTCTTCCCGAGCCACCACGCCGACCGGAGTGAAGTCTGGCGAAGGCGTCGCCCGCGCGGCCGCCTCGCCGTCGTCCGCTTCGCGCGGCGCCGCGGGCCAGAGCAGCGCCGCCGCGGCGACCAACATCGCTGCGCCCAGCGCGATGACGAACCACTTCTTCATGCGGACGGTGCCTTCGCGAGGCTAGCGCAGCCGGCGACCCCCCGCTAACCCGGGGGGAAAGCGTCGAATTCCGGCGCTCAGAAGTCGTACCGGACGGCGGCGTTCAGCCCGTACACGGTGCCCGAGTACCCGTAGGAAGGCACCGTGTCGGTCGATTCCTTCACCGCCTCGCGCGCCAGGAGGAAGGTGCCCTGCGCGGTCAGGTCGATCTGCACCGGAGCCTCGAAGATCTCCAGCGGGTCGGCGAACGAAAACCCGATGCCGCCGTTCAGGCCGACCGCGTCCGCGTCGAGGATGTTGGTGAAGGGCACGTCCTGCTTGGGCACCGGCGTCGGCCGGTAGTACGCGCCCGCCCGCACCTCGAAGTTGGGGGCCAGCCGGTACTCGACCCCCAGACGCCCGGTGAGAGTGTCGGCGAAGCCCGGCGACCCCTGCGGAGAGTTGATGTCGAGCGCATTGGCCAGCCCGAGCGCGTTCAGCGTGTCGCCGGACAGGTCGATGACCAGGTTGACGTACGGCGAGGGCGCCTGGCTCCACATCGCGTACTCGCCATCGAGCGCCACGGTGACGTCGGGAGACACGTCCCAGGCGCCGCCCAGGGTGAACGTGTGCGGCGTGTAGTGGCTGGTGCCCGACACCGTGAACGCCAGCGAACCGATGCCCTGCAGGTCGACGGTGGCGGGAATCTCGTAGAGCAGCGCCATCTCCCACCGGAACGAGGCCCCCAGCCGCACCGACGGAACGGGCGCGAAGTACAGGCCCGCGACCGGCCCGGTGCGCGTGGCCAGGGTCGAGTCGATCTCGCGCTGGGTGACGGTCTTCGAGAACAGGTCCACCTGCATCGTGGCGCCCTGCCCCACCAGGTTGGCCAGGGCCTGCACTCCCAGGCCCAGCGTCAGGTTGTCGAGAATGCGCACCCCCGCCGCCGCGTTCAGCACGATGCGCTCGGGGCTCGAGTTGTACAGGTACCAGAACGGCCGGTTCGGGTCGGCCGCCTGCGTGCGCAACAGTCGCTGGCTGGGCAGGTACACCCCGAGGCCGAGCGCCACCCGGTTCTTCACCTTGCCCCCCAGCGGGAAGATGAGCCCCAGGTTGAAGCCGGCCGAGTCGGGCGGCGTGCAGTACTTGCAGTCGAGCTCGGCGTTACCGGCGGTGCGCCGGACGTCGGTGGCGGCCCGGTGCCAGGAAAAGCCGAAGCCGAAGTTGATGTCCTTGCGCAGGGCGAGCATCGCCGGGTTGTAGAAGACCGCCGTGTAGTCGTTGGCGTCGGCCACCTGGGCCCCGGCCATCGCAGCCCCGCGCGGGCCCAGCCCGAAGGTTTCCATCGTGTTGGCGGCGGCCCCGGTGCCGGCGAGCAACGCCGCCAGCGTCAGGCGCGAAATCGAGCGTCGGATGTTCCCCTCCCGGCTCTGGCTCTACTCTTCGGCGAACGGCTGAATCGCCTGGGCGACGGCGAGCTCTTGCCGGGCCTCGGACAGCTCGGAATTGGCCGCCCGGAGGCGGTCCGAGAGCACCTGCACGAAGGACCAGAGCAGCTTCACCGCGAGAATCGACTCGCGCTTCATCAGGTTCATCAGGTCGGGCCGGGAGATCACCATCACCCGGGTCGGTTCAGTGGCGCGCACCGTGGCCGACCGCGGGGCGTTGTCGATGAGCCCCATCTCGCCGAAGTGGCCTCCGGCGCGCAGTTCGGCGATCTCGACGCCCGACTTCTCGATCGCCACCCGGCCGCGGATGACGACGTACAGCTCTTCTCCGGGCTGGCCCTCGGTGACGATCTCGCGGCCGCCGGGGAAGGTGCGGGTGGTGGCGATGGACAGGACCGCCGTCTGTTCCTTGTAGGTGAGGTGCCGGAACAGCGGAATTTTTCG
>JAHFDQ010000038.1 GCA_023248915.1 Archangiaceae bacterium
GCCGCCGACACCGTGCGCCCGCCCACCGACTCCAGCGAAAACTTCCAGCGCCAGTCCGTGGACTCTGGCGCAACCTCGACCCCCTCCTCGTCGAAGAACGCCCGAAACCCCTTCGCGTTCGCGACGAGACGTCCGCCTCCGCGGCCAGTCGAATCTGGGGCGTTGCCAGGAACAATCTGTCGCCTGTCCTCCTCGATGGCCGACGTAATTTGCGCCCACCAGTCGGGGTGTTCCCGCTGGAGGGCATCCGATTCAGATTCGCCAGCGCCCGCTGCAGCCCCCGCCGCGTGCGCGCGCTGACTCGGCGCAGGCACGGCCAAGACACCCAGCGCCGCGCCCATGACCCAGACTTGAAGGGCCCTTCGGTTCGCCCTCATTCGCGTCCCCCGTTGCCCGCTTCGATGAATCCTGGCCGGTGCGAGTCTACTCCCGGTTCGACGGAGAACACGGCAACGACGGGCAAGCCTGGCATTCCTGGTTGGCCCTCCGCCCGCCCCGCATTCCAAACGATTGAAACGTGCTACGTGCGCACGCTCGCCAATGGAGGCCTCATGACCTCGCTCGCCCTCTCCGCCGTCGCCGCCACGCTTGCCGCCACTCCGGGCCCCACGGCCGGTCCCGCCTCTCCCGCCTACCTCGTCCAGCGCCTGGGAGACACCGCGGTGGCCCGGCTGACCGCCCCCGGCTTCGCGGCGCTGCCCCTCGAAGACAAGCGGGTGGCCTGGTACCTCACCCTCGCGGGCCACGCCGGCGAGCCCATCCAATTCGACCAGCTCGGCTGGAACGCGCTGGCGGCGAAGCGGTTGCTCGAAGGCGTGTACCTGGGCGGCCTCGAGGGCAAGCCCGGCGCGGCGTCGTTCGACGCCCGCTTCACCGCCTACCTGACGCGCTTCTACGGCAACCTGGGAAACCACGACGAAAAGACAAGTCAGAAGCTGCTCCCGGACTTCACCTTCGACGAGCTGGCGGCGGCGGCGCGGCGCGCCCTGAAGGCCGGCGCTCCGCTCGGCGTGAAGGACGACGCCGCGCTCGAAGGCCGCCTCGCCGAACTGCGCCCTACCCTCTTCGACCCGGCCTTCGAGCCGCTCGCCACCTCGAAGACGCCCGCGCCCGGAAAGGACATTCTCACCTCGTCGTCGAACACCTGCTACGGCCGCGACGTCACGTTGAAAGACTTGACCGGCTTCAAGGAGAAGTTCCCCCTCAACTCGCGGGTGGTGAAACAGGGCGGCAAGCTGGTCGAGCAGGTGTACCGGGCCGGAACCCCCGACGGAAAGGTGCCGCCCGGGCTGTACGCCGCCGAGCTCAACCTCGTCAT
The DNA here is from genome assembly GCA_023248915.1 of Archangiaceae bacterium. Lineage (GTDB taxonomy): Bacteria > Myxococcota > Myxococcia > Myxococcales > Myxococcaceae > JAHFDQ01. The sequence goes on from JAHFDQ010000038.1 coordinate 1,319, forward strand.
CCTTCACCTCACCGCGGCCGCCAAGCACGCCAAGAAGGACCAGGCCGAGGCGCTCACCCGCCTGGTGCGCTACTTCCGCACCGGCGCGCCCGCCGACTGGGATGCGTACAACATCGCCTGGCTGAAGGCCGACACCGCCGTCGACGCCAACCTCGGCTTCATCGAGTCGTACGTCGACGCGCGCGGGCAGAAGGGCCAGTGGGAAGCGCTGGTGGACTACCGCGACGCCGCCGAGAACAAGGTGATGGAACTCATCGGCAAGAAGGCCCAGTACTTCGAAGACCGCATGCCCTGGCCCAACGAGTACAAGCGGAAGAAGGTGACTCCCCCGGTGGCGAAGGCGGTCAGCCTCGTGAACAGCTACCCGCAGCCGCCCGCCGGCATCAACCTGCCGAACGAGCAGCACGTGCGCCAGAAGTACGGCAGCAAGAGCGTCCTGGTGGCCAACTCGAACGAGACCGGCTCGGCGCTGAAGCGCCTGCCTCTGGCGCTCGAGTTCTCCCGCACCGCCGAAGACCGCGAAGAGGCCAAGCGCTACTCCGCCCTGGCCCGCAAGTGGTTGGTGGCTTTCCACGAAGTCGTGGGCCACGGTTCCGGCCAGGTCAGCCGGAAGCTCACGGAGGACCCGTCGGTCTACCTGAAGGAATACGACAACACCCTCGAGGAAGCCCGCGCCGACCTGGTGGCCCTGTGGCACGCCTTCGACCCGGCGCTCGCCGAGCTGTCGCCCGACTACGAGCGCGTCGCCCGGCAGATGTACCGCGACCTGCTCGTCGAGGCGCTCACCGACTTGGCCAACGTCCCGAAGGGCGACGAATTCGAGGAAGACCACCAGCGCGCCGGCCACCTCATCGCCGGCTTCCTCATCGAGCAGGGCGCGGTGAAGCAGGTCGAGGACACCGACGCGCGCGGCGCCCGCCGCACCTCCTGGGCGGTGCTGGACTACCCGAAGATGCGCGAGGCGGTGGGCCAGTTGTTGACGCGGCTGATGGTCATCAAGGCCACCGGCGACTACCCCGGCGTCCAGACGCTCGTGCAGCGGCTGGGAGTGAAGTTCGACCCCAAGCTGCGCGACGAGGTGGTGGCGCGGGTGAAGGCGGCCGACGTGCCTTCGACGCTGTACCTCGTCTCGCCCCGGCTGGTGCCCGTGCTGGGCGAGGCCGGCGAGGTGAAGGACGTCGTCCTGCGCGACGACCAGCCCTTCATCGAGCAGCAGCTCGAGCGTTCGCTGCTCGGCGGCCTTCCGCCCGATGAGGCCACCCGCGCCGCGGCCGAGTGGGCGGCGTCGCCGGCGGCCCTGAAGAAGGCGCTCCTCCAGCCGAGGTGACGAAGGCGCGCAAAAGGAAGGCGGGGCGCCCCTCATGGAGCACCCCGCCTGGAAGCTGAAGCTGCGACGCTTCGACTACTTGGTCGGCGCCGGCTTCTCTTCCTTGGTCTCCTTGGCCTTCTTGGCGCCCTTCTTGGTCGCCTTCTTGTCGCCCGCCTTCTCTTCCTTCTTCTCTTCGACCTTCTTGTCGTCGGCCTTCACCTCGCCCGCGGGGGCCTTCTCGGCGGGGGCGGCGGCGGCGGGCGCGGCGGCGGGGGCGGCGGGGGGTTCGGCGGCGAAGGCGGACAGCGAGAAGCAGGCGACGAGGGCGAGAACGATGCGCTTCATGGGTATCTCCAGTACTTCCGAACGGCGCGAGATGCGCCGCTGTTGGGGGGCACCCCTAGCGAGCGCCGTGCCAAATGGCGACCAGAGCGGCGAACCCCTGACCGTGTGGAGCGGATCCCCAACCGCTGGCCGCGCGGTGCGGACGGGCTCCCCACCGGTGTGTTAGAGCACTTTCCCCGTGACTCCCGGCATTTCCATACGCGGGTACCGGGCCAGCTTCCTCTTCGTGGTGGCGATGCTGGCCGGGGTGGCGGCCTTCACCTTGTGGAGCGAGCTGCGCACCAATTCCCGCGTAGACGCGTTGGTGGGACAGACGTTGGACCGGGCCGAGCTGATCGCCCTGATCCGCGTCGACGCCCAGCTCTTGAAGGACGCCGTCGACGACCACATCAACGCCACCACCCCCGAGGCCAGCAAGGAAGCCGACGACGTGATGGCCTTCCTGCTCGAGGAAATCCGCACCTCGAGCGAGAAGTACACGCACGACCTGCCCGCCAGCGAGTCGGAAGTGTGGAAGCGCTTCAACACCACCTCTCAGGCGCTGGTGAAGCAGGCGCGCACCGCGGTGAAGTACTCGAAGGGGAAGGAAGCCGAACGTGCGCGCAAGCACTTGGAGGAGGAGGTCAAGCCCATCACCTGGGAGCTCGACGAGACCGCCGGCGAATTGACCAAGAAGAACTCCGAGGACGCCAAGACGCTCCTGCGGCGCCTCGAGGACATTCGCCTGCGCACCACCGTGCTCGGCGCGGTGGTCGCGGTGGTCGCGGTGCTGGTCGCGCTGATCGTCGGCTTTCGAATCACCTTCGTCCTGCGCCGGCAGGAGAGGACGATTCTCGAGCAGGTGGCCGAGCTCGGCCGCCGCAACCAAGAGCTCGATTCCTTCGCCAGCCGGGTGGCCCACGACCTGGTGAGCCCGCTGTCGCCCTTGAAGGGTTACCTCACCCTCATTCGCCGGTCGAAGTCGGTGGCCTCGGATGGCGAGGCGAGGGAAATGCTGGCACTGGCCGAGTCGAGCGCCTCGCGGATGTCCGAGCTCATCGAGGCCCTGTTGCGCTTCTGCCGCGCCGGCAAGCCGTCCGAACCGACCGTCACCGAGCTCGAGCCGGCGGTCTCCACCATCTTGCTCGAGGTCAGCCAGTCCGCCGCCGCGCAGGGCGTGCAGCTCGACCGGCTCCTCGATTCCGGGGTGAACGTCGCCTGCCCGGTACAACTGCTGCAGTCCATCGCTCAAAACTTGTTATCGAACGCGGTGAAGTACTGCGCGGGCCGGCCGGGAGCCAAGGTGACCGTGCGGGTGACACGAGAGCGGGGCCAGGCCGTGCTCGAGGTGACCGACAACGGGCTGGGCATGAGCGTCGAGTCCCAGGCGCAGCTCTTCCAGCCGTTTTTCCGGGCGCCGGAATCGAAGCACCTGCCCGGCTACGGGCTGGGCATGGCCACCACCAAGCGGCTGGTCGAAGCCCACGGAGGCACCATTCAGGTGCGCAGCGCCCCGGGAGCCGGCACGCACGTGACGGTGCGCCTTCCGCTGGCCGAGGCGGCGACGGCGGTGGCCGGGGGAGCCGCCCAATGAAGCACGCCCGAATCCTCGTCGTGGACGACGACCCGCACGCCCGCGACCTCTTGCGCCGGTTGCTCTCGCCGTTCGGCACGGTGAGCGAAGCGGCGACCCCCGCCGAGGCGGCCGCGGCCATCGCCGCCGAAGCGAAGGACCTGGTGCTCACCGACATGGCGATGCCAGACCCGTCCGACGGCCTGACCGTGCTGCGCCACGTGAAGGAACAATTGCCCGACACGCCGGTGGTGGTGGTCACCGCCTACGGCAACATCGAGGGGGCGCTCGACACCATCCAGCAGGGCGCGTTCGACTACCTGGCCAAGCCCTTCGACGTGGACGCCATCGCCCGGGTGGTGCGACGCGCGCTCGAGCAGAAACGGCTGCTCGTCGAGAACCGCACCCTGCGCCAGCAGGTGAAGCAGACCTCACTGGTGGGGCGCAGCGCCGCGGTGCTCGAGGTGTACAAGCTGGTGGCGCGGGCCGCGGCCACCAACGTCCCGGTGCTCGTCACCGGCGAGACCGGCACCGGGAAGGAAATGGTCGCGCGGTCGCTGCACCAGCGCTCGGCGCGGTCCCAGGGCCCTTTCATTCCCGTCGACTGCGGCGCCATCGCCGAGTCCCTGATGGAGAGCGAGCTCTTCGGCCACGCCAAGGGTTCCTTCACCGGCGCCACCGGGGCGCGGCGTGGCCTGTTCGAAGAGGCGAGCGGCGGCACGCTCTTCCTCGACGAAATTGGTGACGTGGGGCCGAAAATCCAGTCTCAGCTCTTGCGCGCGCTGCAGGAAAACGCCATCCGCCGGGTGGGCGAGAACACGCCGGTGACCGTCGATGTCCGGGTGGTAGCCGCCACCAACAAGGACCTGCAGGAATTGGTGAAGGAAGGCAAGTTCCGCGAGGACCTGCTCTACCGGCTCGACGTCGTGCACCTGCACATGCCCGCGCTGCGCGACCGCCCCGAGGACATTCCCGTCCTGGTCGAGCACTTCGCCGCCCGCCACGCGCGCGGCGGGGCGGTGCCGGTGGTGACCGACAAGGCGATGGAACGGCTGGTCGCGTACGACTGGCCGGGCAACGTGCGCCAGCTCGAAAACGTGGTGGCGCGGGCGCTTGCATTCAATGTCACCGGAGTGCTCGGTCCCCAAGACTTCCCCGAGCCCATCGGCGACGCCCCGAAGAGGCTGGCCGGGCTCGCCGGAGACACCCCGAGTCTGGCCGAGCTGTCGCGGCGCTACGCGGCGCACGTGCTGCAGTTGGTGGGCGGCAACAAGTCCGAGGCGGCGAGGCTGCTCGAAGTGGACCGGAAGACGCTGTACAAGCTGCTCGGCGCCGCGCCCGAGGAACCCAGCTGAGCATGAGGGCGCCGGCCGAGAAACCGCTCAGGTCGAGCAAGCCTCGCCGGCCGCTGATTCTCGCCTCCACCTCGCCCGCGCGCCGAGCCCTGATGGACTCGCTCGAGCTGCCGTACCGCGCCGAGGCTCCGGGAGTGGACGAGCGCGTCCCGCGCGGCACGACGGCTGAGGCCGCGGTGGCGCTGCTGGCCGAGCGCAAGGCGAGGGCGGTCTTCTCCCGTTTCCCCGGCAGCCTCGTCATCGGGTCGGACCAGCTCGCGGTCGTCGGCGACCACGCGCTCGGGAAGCCTGCGAGCCGCGCGGCGGCGCGACGGCAGTTGCGCCTCCTCGGGCAAGAGCCGCACCGCATCGTCACCGGCCTTTGCATCATCGGCGACGGCTTCTTCGCCCGCGCGGTCGAGGTGGCGAAAATCCGGTTTCACCGGCTGACCGCCGCCGAGCTCGAGCGGTACCTCGACCTCGAGGAGTGGCGCGGCTGCGCGGGCGGCTACCGGGTCGAAGCCGCGGGCCAGGCGTTGTTCCAGCACCTGGATGGCGACCGCACCGGAGTCCAAGGGCTACCGATGCTTCGGCTGGTGAAGGTGCTGCGCGCCGCCGGTGTCGCCTTCTTCCCTGCCCGCGGCTCTGGCGGCTCGGGTCAGCTTCGCAAGGGAGACAAGAGCTGGTAACCGACGCCTCCGGGGCCGAAGCCCTGAATGTTGCGGAGTTCGAGCACGAGCTGCCCGCTCGGCAATTCCCAGTACACGTCGGCGCGGGCGTCGTCGGTGGCCGATAGGCGCGGGTACTGCAAGAGGTCGCGCCAGGCGACGCCGTCCGCGCTCGCGTAGACGTGGGCCCGCACCTCTCCGGCCGCGTAGACATCGCCGCCCGCCTCTCGCGAGGCCCCGACGACGAAGCCTCCGGTCGCGACGGTGTGCGTCGAGTACGCGGGGCCAGTCACCCGGGCGAGGTTCACCAGGCTGCCCGTAGGGGACAGCCGCGCCACCCCCGGCAGGTCGGGCAGGTACGAGATGTCCTGCCCGAACAAGAGTGAACCGTCGTTGAGGACGGTCGAGTCGACGACGTCGCCGGCCTGGTCGGGCAGCAAGAGCGAGAAGGTCGCTCCTGAGTCGGTAGACCGGTACACGCCGCTCTGGGGCGTGGTGTCGCCGAAAGTGGCCCACAGCGCGCCATGGCGAGGGTCGGCGGCCAATCCGTGGCCGTGGCGGTGTCCCTGAAGCGTCGCGCGCACGGCCCAGGTCGCGCCCCGGTCGAGGCTGCGCCAGAGCTGGATGGGCGTGGCGGCGCCGGTGAAGCTTTGGTACTCGAGGAAGAAGACCGCGCCGCTCAATTCGGCCACCGAGTGCGCGGTCAGCATGCGGTAGTTGCCGGTGTTGAGCACCTCGGCCCACGACACGCCGGCGTCCGTCGAGCGTGAGAGCGCGTAGCTTCCCGACCGTTGGGTGCAGGCGATGAGCACCCCGTCGGAGAGTGAGGTCATCACCCGAAAAGCCCCACCCCCTGAGTGAGTGCCCCGGTATGCCCAGGTCTTCCCGTCCGCGCTGGCGTAAAGGTCTTGCGCGCCGGCCCCCAGGTCGAGCCCGAGGAGCACGCCGTTCCTCACGGCGAGCGCCTGGTGGCGAACGTCGGTGTAGTCGATGCGCAAGCCGGTGAGCGCACCCGGGTTGCCGGCGTCACTGGTGCCTCCGGCGTCGCCAGCCCCGCTGTCCGGCTTCCCTGCGTCCGCTCCGGCGTCCGCAATTCCGGCATCCGGCTTGCCAGCGTCGGCTCCTGCATCTGCGCCGGCGTCCGCGATCCCGGCGTCCGGCTTGCCCGCGTCCACGCCGGCGTCGGTGCCACCAGCGTCCGGCCTGCCCGCATCCGCTCCGGCGTCGCCCGTGCCGGCGTCGGGAGGCGCTGGAGCGACTCCGGAGGCGGTCCAGAGCCGGAACGAGTCGAACCAGACACCCGCCGAAGTAGTCCAGAGGCCGGCGCTGCCGAAGGCCGCGATGGCCGGTGCGCTCGCGTCGCTGACAGTCAATCGAGTCACACCGTTCACCGAGGCGGACAGCGAGACCGGGCCTGACCCCGTCACGGTAAGTGACAGCGTCGCCCAGTCGTCGAGCGTCGCCAGCCCGCTCGCGCCCTGGCCGAGGCTCGTCGCGACTCCTCCGCGCCAGCGGCGGATGCTGACTGCCCCGGTCGAAAGCAGGGCGACGTCGTACCGGTCGGACGTGCCCGCTTGAGACCGAGCGAAAAGGCCCGTCTGCGCCACGCCGAATCCGACGGCCTTCGATTCGACCCGACAGTCCAGGCACGACACCGAGCTCGCCGTCGCCCGGTCCGAACCGTCGAGGTCGGACACCGCGAAGTCGCGCACCAGCCAAAGGCCCTCGGTCGCGGTCCAGCCGGTTCCGAGCCCGGTCGGGAGGGTACGGGCGAATTCGTCCGAGAGGAGAAGAACCCACGCGCCGCCGTCCGACGCAACTGAGCCGGCGTCAACGATGCCGGAATCAGCGCTCCCCGAGTCTGGTCGACCCGCGTCGGCTCCGGCGTCACCCGCGCCAGCGTCCTGGCGACCTGCGTCCGCACCTGCGTCGCCCGTGCCAGCGTCTGCCTTGCCTCCGTCGGAACCGCCATCCGTGCTTCCAGCGTCCGGGACACCTGCGTCCGGATTGCCTCCGTCACGTCCACCGTCCGCGCTTCCGCCGTCGGGGCCGCCCGCGTCCACACCGGCGTCGCTCCCGCCGCCATCCGGTTTGCCTCCGTCGGATCCAGCATCCGCGCTTCCAGCGTCCACTCCGGCGTCGCTCCCGCCGGCGTCCGGCTTGCCTGCGTCCACCCCGGAGCCGCTCGCGCCTCCGTCCTGGCCCCCTCCTCCCTCGCCCGCGTCCCCGGCTCCCGCATCCGCGCCGCCATCGGGCGCCGACTGCGGCACCGAAGCCCAGAGCCGAAACCCGTAGTACTCGACGCCTGCCCGGTTCGTCGAAAGCCCGGCCCAGCCCGTCGCGCCAATCGCCGCGGGGCTCGAGTCTCGCACCGACAACTTCGGCACCCCATTCACGTACCCGACGAGGTCGACCGGGCCCTGGCCGCTCGCCGACAACGCCAACACCGACACCTCGTTGAGCGCGGCGATGCCGCTCGCGGCCTGGCCTAGGCTGGTGACCAGGCCGGCCACGACACGCCGAATCTGAAGCTGCCCGCTGCCGAGCAGGGCGAGCTCGTAACGGTTGTTCGCCCCGACCGACTGCGCGCGCAGGTACACCGAAGTCTCGGGAACGCCGTACCCGACCACGTTCGCCTCGACCCGGCAGTCGGCGCACTGCGCCCGTATCGCGCTGGCCCGGTCCGCGGCGTCGATGTCTGACTCGGCGCGATTCCGCGTAATCCAGAACCCGCTCTCGATTCGCCAGTCGGTCCCGAGCCCGCTCGAAGCGGTCCGCGCGAAGGTGTCGGAGAACAGCAGCACCTCCGCCGCGGCCCCCGCGTCGAGGACTCCGGCGTCAGCGGTTCCTCCATCCTGCCCCGCGTCTCGGCCCGCGTCGGCCGGGCCCGCGTCGACTCCGGCGTCCGGCGGCCCCGGCGGCACCGGAGTGCCGGCCCACGGAATGGACACTTCCATCGCGGTGCCCGCGCTGTTGCTGTCGGGCGAATCGCCGAACAGGCACGGCACCCGGGTGGTGCTCGTCGGCAGCGTCTCGGCCGCGGCGGGGTAGCCCTTGAAGGTTGCGCGCGAATCCAACGCGGTGGGCCCGCTCCACGCGCCGCCGGCGAACGTCCGGACGCGCAGCTCGTAGCTCGACGGCGCCGAGACCAGGTGGTTGTAGAAGAGAACCAGGCGGTCACCCACCCGGGTCAGCGCTCCCTGTGGCGCCCAGTCGCCCGGCTCGTCGACGAGCGTCGCCCCACCGAACGAGTTGCCGTCGAAGTACCGGTACCAGAGCAGTTGCGACAGCTGGTCCTTGTAGACGAGGTGCATGCCCCCGGTTCCGGAAGCCACCGCGTTGAGCGCGGCGCCGTGGTACAGCCCCTCGCCAAAAGCGGTCTGGAGCGAGCTCCACTGCGACTTGGGCGCCGTGTCCGCGCGCGTCCGGAACTGCGCCGGGAAACCGTAGCCGTGGTCGCCGAGGAGGAACACCAGGCGAGTTCCCAGCGACAGCAGCCGGCCGCCTCCGCGGTCCGGCACGTTCGCCAGCGGCGGTTGCTCTTGAAACGACTGGCCGTCGTCGGAGCTCACCGACACCACCGCGGTGTGGCTGCCGTTCGGTTCCATCGACCAGGCCTGCACCCACCAGGCGCCCAGCGAGTCCCGGGCGAGCTCGGCGCGGTAGTAACCCCCGGCACTCGAGGTGGAATCGAAGACGCGCACCGGGTTGTCGGCGAGCCAGTCGCCCGACCGGTAGCGCCACCACTGGAAGAGGACGTCGTTCCGGGTCGAACCGGACAGCACCGGGTCCTCGAAGGAATAGACCAGGGCAACGTCGGAGCCGACGGTCACCAGGTCGGCGCGGTCGGGGTGGGACGGGTCGTCCTGAATCGACGCGTACAGCCGCCAGGAACCGGCGTCATCGTCGCTCCGGTAGAACACCAGCCCGTGCCCGCCCGCCGTCTCTTGATTGATGGCCAACAGGTACACCGGCGCCGAGCCGGGCGGGTCGAGTCGAACCAGATGCCTCTGCGCCGGAAGCGTGAGCGCGTTGGCGCCCCCGACAGGCAGCACCGGCGTTCCCGCGGCAAGCCACATTCCGAGCCCGGCGCACAGGGTTGCGCCTGTCATGTCTGTTTTCCCCCCGCGAACGGCAATATGGGTACGGCCGAAGTCGGCGGAAGTGCGCGGGCCGCTCTCGGTGCCGCTCGGCCTGCGGCCGGGCGGGCGTCGCCCGAGTGCGCGGCCCGCTGCGCACCGTCAGGTCGGCGGCGCCGCGGGCTCGAAGGCGGTGGCCTGTCCCGACGCCGGCTTGCGCGAATAAGCTCTCTGGCCGAGCGGTTGCAGCGGTCGCGACCCTCGAGGTTCTCATGCCCCAGTCCCTCAGCCGCCGCAGCCTGCTCACCGCCCTCACCGGAGCCGCGGTCCTCGGCCCTGAGGCCGTGCGCGCCGCCAACCGCGACCGGCACCTGTCCGCGGCCGACGGTTTCGAAGTCACCCACACCTCGCTGGCAGTGCCGGGGCTCGACCCTGCCCACGACGGGCTGGTGGTCGCCCAGCTTTCAGACATTCACGTCGGCCGCAACACGCCCGACGGGCGGGTGCTGGGCGCGGTGCGTGCGGTGAACGAAGCCAAGCCCGACCTGGTCGTCCTCACCGGCGACTTCGTGACGACGCTGCGCGACCCATTCGAGGAAGTCCCGCGCCTGCTCGCCGGCCTCGTCGCGCCGACGTTCGTGGTGCTGGGAAACCACGACCACTGGACCGACCCCATTCGAATCCGCTGGGACCTCGAGGCCCTCGGCTACACGGTGCTCCAGAACCGGCACACGGTGACCCGGGTTCGCGGCGCACCCCTCGCCGTGGTGGGCGTCGACGACAGCCGCAGCCGGCACGACGACGTGGCCCGCGCCTTCGCCGGCGTACCGCCCGGGGGTTCCCGCCTGGTGCTCGCGCACAACCCGCCCACCGCGCTCCAGTTGCCCGAGTCGGCCGGCCTCGTCTGCCTGTCCGGCCACACCCACGGAGGGCAGGTGTCCGTCCCCGGGCTCACCGCGGGGCTGTTCCGCCGATTGGGCCAGCCCTACGTCCGCGGCTGGTACCCGGTGCGCGGAAACCACCTCTACGTGAATCGCGGCCTCGGCTTCGGCGTCGGCGGCCCGCTCATGCGCGTCGGCTCGGACCCCGAGGTGACTTTCCTGACGTTGAAGGTGGCGTAGCGTCAGTAGCTCGCCTTGAGCCCGAAGATGGGCGCGGCGATGGGCCACCCCTGCGCCTGCTTCGTCAGCAGCACCTCCGTCCCTTCCAGCCGGGTCTGGTACGAGTAGGCCAGCACCTCGCTGCTGAGGGTGACGTTGAGGAAGTCGAGGTACGCCTCGAGGCTGAAGTCGTCGTAAGCGTGCGCATAGGAAACGCGCGCGTCGACGCGGAAGAAGGGTGGCAGCCGCGGTGACCTGTCGCGGTCGACGGGCACCCACTGGGGGTTGCCGGCCAAATCGGTGCCTGCCGTCTGCGCCTCTTGCCCGAGCGCACCGGTCTCGGGCCGGCCGCTGTTGAAGTGCAGCACCGTGCCCACTGTGAAGTGGCTGCCCAGCTTGTACGACAGCACCGCGTTGGCGAGGTGCGTCTGGTCGAAGGCGAAGGGCACGTAGCGGGTGTCCGTCGCCACCACGTCTCCGTGGGCGTCGTACCGGTTGAACTGGGCGTGGCGCAGGCTCTGCGACAGTGAGTAGGACAGCCAGCCGAACCAGTTGCCTCCGAGCGGGCGGCGCACCAGCACCTCGAAGCCCCAGGCGTACCCGTGCGCTTCGCCGCGGACCAGGTTGGCGCCCCCTGAAACATCCGACGCCAGGGTGTTGATGAGGTCGAACTCCAGCGTGCGAAAGAGCGGGCTCAGGTACGCCTCGGCCGTCATTTCCAGCCCGCGCGGCGGTCGCCACTCCAGGCCCGTGGACACCTGCGCAGCTTGCTGCAGCCCGTAGCGGAGCGACGCCAGGTCAACCACCGGCAAGCTGATGAGGGTGGTGGGCGGCTGGTGGAAGACGCCGGCGGCCGCCTTCCAGGTCAAGTCGTTTCCCAAGACTCGACGCACCGTCAGCCTCGGTTCCACCGCCAGGTCGTCGATGCCGGGCACCAGGTGGTAGCCGTCGATGCGCAGCCCGGGGACGACGGACCACCCGAGCTCTCTTTCCCACACCGCCTGAAACCACCCGCCCACATAGGTGGCCACCGCCAGGGGCCGTTCGGACTGAATCGACAGCCCGGCTTGGTTCTGACGAATGCCCACGGCGGCCTGGTGGTGCTCCACGTCGCCGCCCAGCATTAACCGCACCCCGGGCTCGACCGGCGCGGACACCTTCGCTCGGCCGGACAGAGTGCGCTCATCCAGGTTCAGCCCGATGCTCGAGAGTTGCTGGTTCGCCTGGGTCTGGCTCTGGAAGCCCACGCGGTCGAGGCCCCAGGTGAAACCCAGCTCGCCCTCCCCTGCCCCCAGCGGCTGAGTGAAGCGGGCGTCGGCGCGGTGGAAGAGGATGGCTTCCTCGGCCGAACCGCCCGCCGCGGGGACGTTCCCGTCGGGGTGCCGGGTGCCGAAGACGTCCGAGCTGCCGAAGGCGAACAACCTCAGCTTCCCCTGCCCCACCTGCTGCTCGAGCCGGCCCTGGTAGTCGTAGAAGTCGAGCACCAGCGAAGGACTGACCGAGCCCGCCGGTGCGGGAGGCGCCAAGGCATTCACCGCGGTCGCGACCAGCAACGGGGTGTACGACAGGCGCCCGGCGAGCGTGGCGCGGGTGCCGGTCGGCTTGACCGGCGCGTCGACGAAGAGGCCGGCGTTGATGAAGTCGGCGTAGACATTCGCGTGCACGCGGTCTTCGCGGGGCCGCGACAGGTGCCCGTCGATGACGCCGCCGAGGAGCCGGCCGTACTGAGGCGGCGGCGAGCCTGGGTAAAAGTCGATTGCGTCGACGAAGTCCGGGTGCACCACCGCCGGCCCCAGGAAGAGGTGGAAGAGCAGCGGCACCCGGACACCGTCGATGAAGAAGCCGGTGGCCGCGGGTTCCGCACCGCGCACCACCGGGTACGACACACCCGAGACCACGGCGCCCACGCCCGGCAGCAGCATCACGACGCGGAAGGGGTCGCCCAGGGTGCCGGGCACCTCGTGAAGCTCGCGGTCGCGCAGGGTGATGCGGGACGCCTCGGGGCGCTCGCGCAGGTCGCGGACCACGGTCTCGTAGGGGTTCACCTGAACCGGCTCGAGACGGTAGAGGACTTCGCGCCTCTGCCCCGGCCCTAGCTTCTCGACGAACTGGCGCGCCAGGTGCCCCGGCGCGGACACCTCGACGGCGTAAAGGCCGGCGGGAAGCTCGATTCGGAACCTGCCCCTCGCGTCGCTGTCCGCCGCCCATTCCGTACCCACCCGCACCGCCGCGCCGGGAATGGGCCGGCGCGTTCCGCGCGACCGCACCTCACCCGAGAACACGGCAGCAGAAGGCACCTCGGCCCAAGCGGCCCAGGCGACCATCGCGCAGCAGGCGCCCCACCCCGCAAGGCACCCGCGCAGGGTCGCCATCTTCAGTCCACCCAACAAGGACGCGGTCGCGGGCGTCGAAACCTCGACGAACTCTTCCGGTTGGGTCCGGTGCGCAACACAAGGCACCTCCGCCGAGTGGACTGACGCCACCCGGCGGATCAAATCTGGCCTTCACTTCTGGAGCCGACAATGGAACTGAGGGCGGGCGACAACGAACAGGTTGAGACGGTCACCCTACGCGTCGAGGGGCCGTTCAACCGCGACGCGGCCAGCCGCCTTCGCACCCGGCTCGAGGCGCTTCACCAAGCGCCAGTCGTCCTCGACTTCTCCCGGGTGGGCACCTTCTGCGACGCGGCCATCGACGTCCTGGTGCGGGGCCTGGCGGCGCCGCGGCTTCAGCTCCGCGGCCTGGCTACCCACCAGGAGCGCATGTTCCGCTACCTGGGCTACGGCGCGCCGTCCCAAAGGCCGCTGCCCGACTTCGACGCCTAGCGTCGGGCGCCCTACTGCTCGACCGTCTTCGAGAACCTCACGTCGGCCAGCGGCACCGACAGGTCGGCGATGTTCGCCACCCGGATGCCCGCGTCGCTGATGGCGTAGACGAAGTCGTCGGCCATCACGCTGCGGCGCACCATCGGCGCCCAGTAGTAGGTCCACCCGTAGTCATTCATGTACTCGTACATGTCATTCATCGACACCGCGCCCTTCGGGGTGATGCCGGTGGCGGCGTCGATGCCGTACACCCGCAGGTCCGAGGTGAAGTTGCTCCAGGCCCAGTACCCGGTGCTCGAGTAGCTCCAGTCGTAGAACGGAATCGCCAACAGCTTCTTCTCGGGGAAGTAGTTGAAGGCCTTGTGCTCGTTTTGGGCCTCGCTCCAGCTGTAGGCGGTGCCCACCAGTTGGACGAAGGTCTGCCGGGGGTTGGTCATGTCCGAGACGTCGAAGATGGCCAACTGCAGCGCGCGCGACTGCCAGCACGAGCCGTTCGGGGCGTTGGTGCAGTCGGGTTGGTAGGTGCCGATGGTCAGCAGGTGGCCCGCGTCGATGGGATGCAGGTAGGTCGAGAAGCCCGGCACCTTCAGCTCGCCCACCTTCTTCGGATTGGCCGGGTCGGACAGGTCGATGCTGAAGAGCGGGTCGGTTTGGCGGAAAGAGACGACGAAGGCCTTGTCGTCGCCGACGAAGCGCGAGCCGGTGATGCGTTCGCCGGGGGCGAGCTCTTCGGTCTGGCCCACGACGTCGAGCGCACCGCTCGCCTCGCCGACCACAAACACCCTGTTGGTGGTCTGGATTCGGCCCCAGGAGTTGCCGACCTCGGCGACCCGGGTGCCGATGGTGCTGGCGACGCGAAAGTACCCGCGCGAGTCCTCGTCCATCGAGAACTGGTCGACGATGTGGCCGTCCACCTTGCCCGAGGCCACGTAGAGGACGTCGTTCGGGTCGGTGAGGTCGAACTTGTGCAGGTAGGTGGTGTCGGCCTGGCCGACCTCGGGCCACCACCACCAGTGCTGGCTGGCCACGTAGAGCGACTTCGTCGAGGCGTAGATTTCATTGGCCTCGCCGATGATGCTGGTCTGCTTCAACTGGGTGGGGTTGTCGAGGTTGAGGGTGGCAACCGTAACCAGGCCCAGCCGGGTCGGCGCGTTCGTCTTGTGGAACTGGGTGCAGTCGTAGGCCAGGTCGACGGTGGTGCCGTCGGCCAGGGTGGTTTTCCCGGTGGGGAGCCAGTCGGACAGCGCCTGCGCGCGAATCAGCTTCTCGTTCTGGGTGATGAGGGCGTCGAACGCCTTCGAGAGCAGGTTCTTGTCGGAGTACAGCCCGTCCGAGTACTCGGGGTACCACTTCATCGCCGGCGGGAAGCGGAAGGAGTCCGAGACGACGAGGCGCACGGACGCGCCCACCCGGCGCGAGTTGGTGTACTCGCCCGGGAGGAAGTACTGCTGCGCCACCTGGGGCGTCGAGGGAACACTCACGTCCACCACCGTCACCTTCACGGTGTTGCCGTAGTAGTACCCGCAGTAGATGCCCATGCCGCACGGCCGGCCCATCAGGCTCTGCACGTCGCCGACGAGAGGGTACTGGTTCCACAGCGTCGAGAAGACGACGACGTGGTTCTGCTCGTCGAGGAACATCTCGCGGGGCCAGCCGTCGATTTTCAGCGTGCCCACGGTGGCGAGCGCGGCCGCCGGCCAGCTCTGGTTGATGTACAGGGTGTCTCCCGACAAGACGAAGATTCGGGTGCCGTCGTTCTTGACGAAGTCGGCCTCGTCGACTCCCGCCACCTGGGTGTTGGTGGTGGTGTAGGCCGAGGGAGCGCTGCTGCCCTTGCCCCCCGACGCGGCCTCGGACGCCGTGGCATTCATGCCCCGGTCCGCGGCCATCGGCGCGCCGCCGCCGAAGCTCCACACGTAGCTGGAACCATTCTCCTTCGCCTGCTCGAGTTGGGTGCGCATGTCGAGAACGGCGGTGTCTTCGATGTAGGCCTCCAGGTCCTTGCAGGCGTTCGGGCCCGAGAAGGCCTCGAGCGCCACCCGGTTCTGCACCGGCTCGGGAGTGGGGATACCGTTTCCGCAGCCGGCCGTCGCCACCGCCGCCAGAGCCGCCGAGAACCATCGATATCGAGTCGTTTCCATGGGGTTGCCTCCTGGGGGCCGGACGGTTGCCAAGGGTAGGCCACTCCGGACTTTCGGAGGTGACCCCTTTTTTCGGGGGTTTGGGCGGTGAACGCACCTCAGAAAGCTGACGTCGGTTTCAGAGCCCGGCGGGGAACTGAGGCGACGGTCAGCTTCGCGAACCCACCAGCTTCGCGAGCGTCTGAGTCACCTCGGCCATCTTCTCCAGGTCGCGGGCCTTGTGCGCCGCCTTGCCGACGTCGACCAGCGCCTTCACCGACGCCACCGTGGCCGCGCTGTCCACGTCCGGCGCCTCCTCAGCGCCCTTCTCGAGCAACCGCACCAGCGGCACCCGCGTCATTCCCCCCACCAGCAACACCGCGTCCAATTCCCTCGGGTCGAGATCGGCCTCTTCCATCACCTTCTTGCACACCCCGAGGCAGCGGCGGGACAGGGGTTCGGACAGCGTCTCGAAGAAGGCGCGGGTGAGCGCGGTCTCGACCTCGACGAAACGCTTGGCTGCCAAGTGGTCGCCCAGGTCCGCGACGGAAATCAACGCCTCGTCCTTCTCGGACCGCACCCGCTTGGCCCGTTCGGCCGCGCTCTTCAGCCGCTGCATCGACAGCCGGTCTCCCCGCACCACGTCGGACAGTGTCGGGTCGACCTGGGCCAGCAGCCATTCGACGATGCGCAGGTCGAAGTCCTCGCCGCCCAGGTTCGGGTCGCCGCCGGTGCCCTTGACCTCGAACACCCCCGACTCGACCTCGAGAATCGACACGTCGAAGGTGCCCCCGCCCAGGTCGAACACCAGGGCGCTGCCGGTGAAGTTGGCGGTCAGCCCGTACGCCACCGCCGCGGCCGTCGGTTCGTTGAGAATGCGCAGCACCTCGAGCCCGGCGATGCGCGCGGCTTCCTTGGTCGCGGCGCGCTGCTGGTCATCGAAGTTGGCGGGCACGGTGATGACCGCTTTCGTCACCGACCGGCCGAAGTGGGCCTGGGCGTCGAGCTTCAGCTCGCCCAGAATCATCGCCGACACCTGCGACAGGGGCAGCGCCTTGCCGGCAAGCTGCAGCCGCACCTCGCCCGCGGCCCCGCCGACCAGCGGGTACTGGACCAAGGCCTTCGCCGACTCGGCCAACTCGGGCGAGAAGCGGCGGCCGAGAAAGCGCTTGGTGGCGTAGGCCACGTTCTCGGGGACTTCCTCGGCCAACAGGCGCGCCTGCTCGCCGACGACGCGGGCTCCCTTCCGGGTGAAGCCCACCATCGAGGGCGTCAGGCGACCGCCCGCCCGGTTGGGTATGAGCACCGGGTGGCCGTCTTCCACGGTCGCGACGGCGCTGTAGGTGGTCCCCAGGTCGATGCCGATGACGGGCTCGGACATGTTCACCGGCAGTAGAACACCGAAGGCGCACGCCTGGCCACGGTGCTGCGCGCCGACGTGGACGGGTTCGGGGGACGCGTGCTAGACGCGCGCGCATGGTGAACGTCTCGGTGGCCCGGAGGTATGCGCGCGCGCTGTTCGACCTCACGGCCGCGAGCTCTGAGCAGGTGCTCGAGCAGCTTGGAGTGCTCGTCCGCGCCCTGAGCCAGAGCGCAGAGCTTTCCGACTTGGCGAAGAACCCGGCCCACGGCCGCGCCCAGCGCCTGGCCGTCATCGACGCCGTGATGGCCCAGGTGCCCGGGCTCGACCCGATGCTCGCCAGCGCGATGCGCCTGCTCGTCGAACGCGGCCGGCTGGGTTATCTGCCCGACGTGGCGCGCCAGTACCGCGAGCAGGCCGACGTCAAGGCCGGGCGGGTGCGCGGGAAGGTGTCTTCGGCGCGGCCGCTGTCGGCCGAGACGCTGAAACAGCTCGAGCGTCAGCTCGAACAGGCCACCCAGCGCAACGTGGTGCTCGAGGCCCAGGTCGACCCTTCGTTGCTGGGCGGCGCGGCCGCGCAGGTCGGTTCGGTGGTGTACGACGGCTCGCTGCGCGCCCAGTTGGACGACCTGCGAAAAACGCTCGGCGCCCGCTGAGGCCGCGGCCCCCGCTCCGCCCGGATTTCGCCTTGGCCGCCTCGCGCGGCGCGTGCTAGGAGAACTCGCGCCGCACCTCCCCGCATCGCTTCCGACGAGACGACATGGACATCCGCGCCGACGAGATCAGCCGCATCATCCGCGACCAAATCAAGGACTACGGGAAGAAGGTCAGCATCGCCGAGACCGGCACGGTGCTGTCGGTGGGCGACGGCATCGCGCGCGTCTACGGCCTGGAAGGCGCGGTGGCCGGCGAGCTGCTCGAGTTCCAGAACGGGGTGAAGGGGCTGGTGCTCAACCTCGAAGAGGACAACGTCGGCGTGGCCATCATGGGCGAGCACGTCGAGATTCGCGAGGGCGACTCGGTCAAGCGCACCCGGCAAATCGCCTCGGTGCCGGTGGGCAAGTCGTTGTTGGGCCGGGTGGTGAACGCGTTGGGCGAACCCATCGACGGCAAGGGGCCGCTCGGCGCCACCGAAAGCCGCAAGCTCGAAATCAAGGCCCCCGGCATCGTCAAGCGCCGCGGCGTGCACGAGCCGCTGCAGACCGGCCTGAAGGCGATCGACGCGATGGTGCCCATCGGCCGCGGCCAGCGCGAGCTCATCATCGGCGACCGCCAGACCGGAAAGACGGCGGTGGCCATCGACGCCATCATCAACCAGAAGGGCAAAGAGGTTTTCTGCATCTACGTCGCCGTGGGCCAGAAGCAGTCCACCGTGGCCCAGGTGGTCGAGAAGCTGCAGCGGCACGGCGCGATGGAGTACACCATCGTCGTCGCGGCCAACGCGTCCGACCCGTCGCCGATGCAGTTCTTCGCCCCCTACACCGGGGCGACGATGGGCGAGTACTTCCGCGACAACAAGATGCACGCGCTCATCGTGTACGACGACCTCTCGAAGCAGGCGGTCGCCTACCGACAGCTCTCGCTT
>JAHFDQ010000039.1 GCA_023248915.1 Archangiaceae bacterium
GCTCGCGATCTACCTCGACTGCGGCACCGAGGACGGCTTCCACCTGCAGGACGAGGCCGCGTACCTTCATGAGGTGCTCGAGCGCAGGCACGTCGCCCATGCCTTCTCGCTCGTGCCGGGCGGGCACTCGTTCAAGCTGTGGAGCCGCCAGATCGACGCGAGCTTGCGCTTCGTCGCCGCCCGGTTTCGAGCGGCGGGGTTCTAGCCCAACTTCGCGGGCTCGATCAGGTCGCGGGCGCCGAGGTGGCGCTCGACCTGGCGATCTCCAAGCAGGTGCGTCTGCCCGGAGATCTTTTTCTGCAACAGCAGGAGCGCGTCCAGCACCTGCTCGGGCCGCGGCGGGCAGCCGGGAATGTAGACGTCGACCGGGATGATTCGGTCGATGCCCTGCAGCACCGCGTAGTTGTCGTAGAAGCCGCCCGACGAGGCGCACACGCCGAACGCCACCACCCACTTCGGCTCGCACATCTGCTCGTAGACGCGCTTCAAGATGGGCGCCTGCTTCAAGTTCACGGTGCCCGTCACCATCAAGAGGTCGGCCTGCCGCGGAGAGAACCGGGTGAACTCGGCGCCGAACCGGGCGATGTCGTAGCGGCTCGCGGCTACCGACATGTACTCCATGCCGCAGCACGCGGTGGCGAACGGGTAGGTGAACAGCGAATACCGGCGCGCCCAGCCCAGGCCCTTCGAGACCAGCCCTTGCAGCCGGCTGATCGTCTCGTCCTTCCGGGTGGCGATCGCCGGAGTCACCTCGAGGTCGGCCATGTCAGGTCTCCCACTCCAGCGCGCCCTTCTTCCACACGTAGGCCAGGCCCACGAGCAAGGTCGCCGCGAAGGCCGCCACCTCGGCGTACCCGAACCAGCCGAGCGCCTTGAAGTTCACCGCCCACGGGTAGAGGAACACTGTCTCGATGTCGAACACAATGAACAACAGCGCCACCACGTAGAACTTCACCGCGAAGCGCTGGCGGGCCGAGCCCTCGGAAACCGACCCGCACTCGAAGCTCTCGGACTTGACCTTGGAAGCACGCCTGGGCCCCAGGAAGTGGGCCAGCACCGGCAGCGCGGCGGCCATCAACCCGGAAACCAGCAGCGTCACAGCCAGTGGCAAGTAGGGACCGACCGGGGAAGGGCTCATCGGCGCGCAACATAAAGAGCGGCTACCGGGCCGTCAAAGGGATTGGCACGGGGTCGGCGAAGTCCTTGACAAGTCAGGTGTGTCCTGAAAATTACGTTCGCCTGACGACGCACGGTGTTTCGGTGCGCTCGCCTGCCGAGGTGCCAAGGTGCTGTTCGACTTCGCAACCGTGCTCGCCTTCGTGGTCGCGGCGGTGGGTTTCGCGGCCATCACCCTGCTGATGGGGTCGATTTTGCGGCCGCGGTTTCCGAACGCCGAGAAGGAAACCATTTACGAGTGCGGCGAGCGGCCCCACGGCGCGGCCTGGTTCAACTTCAACCCGCGCTTCTACATCGTGGCGTTGGTCTTCGTGATCTTCGAGGTCGAGGTAGCGCTCACCATTCCGGTGGCGCTCGTCTTCCGAAACTGGGTCTTCCGCAGCCAGGGCATGGTCGCCTTCTGGGAAATCTTCGCCTTCGTCCTCATTCTCTTCACCGGCCTCATCTGGATTTGGGTTCGGAAAGATCTCGACTGGGTGAAGCGCTTCACCGCCGGCAAGGCCGACGTCGCGGGAGGGACGAGATAGATGCCGGGCGCCGACAGGAAGGGCTACGCGCATGATCCCGGCGCCTCGTCGGCGGTCGTCACCCTCGACACCAACGTGCTCGAGAAGGTCATCAACTGGTCTCGGGCGTCGTCGATCTTCTACATGCTGTTCGGGCTGGCCTGCTGCGGCATCGAGCTGATGCAGACCGGCGGGCCGCGGTCCGACGTCGACCGGTTCGGAGCGGTGCCGCGCGCGTCGCCCCGCGCCAGCGACCTGATGATCGTCGCCGGCACGCTGACCTACAAGATGGCGGTGCGCACCAAGCTGCTCTACGAGCAGATGGCCGAACCGAAGTACGTCATCTCGATGGGGTCGTGCGCGAACTGCGGCGGCCTGTTCCAGCTCGCGTATTCGGTCTGCAAGGGCGTCGACAAGATCATCCCGGTCGACGTCTACGTGCCCGGCTGCCCGCCGCGACCCGAGGCGCTGACCGAAGGGCTGTTGCGCATTCAACAGATCATCCAGCGTGAGAAGCACAAGGCGAAGTTCCGGCCGACGGGCCCCGAGCCGATCGCCTGACGAGAGAGACGACCATGGCCGCCCTCACCTTCGAGCAGATTCATCAGAAGATCGCGGCGAAGTTCGGCGACGCGATCGGCGCCGCCCAGCCCCCGAAGAAAGACGCGTTCTGCACCTTCGCTGTGGCGAAGCTGGTCGAGGTAGGCCGCGCGATGAAGGCCGACCCCGACCTGGCCTTCGACCACCTGCAAGACGTCACCGCGACCGACCACCCCAAGGAAGGGCTGATTCGGGTCGTCTACCACTTCTACAGCTACACCCACCGCCACGGCTTCTGCGCCAAGGTCGAGCTACCCCGCGCGCAGCCCGAGGTCGACACGCTGGAGGGGGTGTGGAAGTCGGCCAACTGGTTCGAGCGCGAAGTGTTCGACCTGTTCGGGGTGACGTTCAAGGGCCACCCCGACCTTCGGCGCATCATGTTGCCGGACGACTGGGTGGGCTTCCCCCTGCGCAAGGACTACCGGGAAGCGGGCGGCTACCAGGGCATCTCGAACATCCGCGACAACCCGCTCGACCTGTACCTCAGCCTCGACAAGGCCTGCCGGCCCGAACCGGTGGCGCCGGCTGAGCCCGCGACCCCCGCGGCGCCCGTCGCTCCGGCTGCCCCGCAGAAGGGCGAGGCCTAGCCGTGGCGCTCGACCAGATCTTCATCACCCGCAAGTTCGGCCCCAACGCCGAGCAGGAGATGATCCTCAACATGGGGCCGCAGCACCCGTCTACGCACGGGGTGCTGAACTTCATCGTACACGCCGACGGCGAGGTGATGGAGAAGGCGGTGCCCGAGGTCGGGTACCTGCACCGGTCGCTCGAGAAAATCGGCGAGATGGTCTCGTACGCCGGCTTCATGCCGTACTCCGACCGGGTCGACTACCTGGCGGCGATGTTCGCCAACGAAGGCTGGGCGCTGGCGGTCGAGAAGCTGCTCGGGCTGGAAGTCCCGCCGCGCGGGCAGTACCTGCGCGCCATCTCGTGCGAGCTGAACCGCATCGCCAGCCACCTGATCGCGCTCGGGTCGACGGCGATGGACATCGGCGCGGTGACGCCGTTCCCGTACGCGCTGCGCGAGCGCGAGAGCATCAACGACCTGATCGAGGCGCTGTGCGGCGCGCGGTTGACCTACAACTACCACCGCATCGGCGGCGTCGCGTACGACGTACCGCCCGACTGGACGCCCCTGTGCCGCGCCTGGCTCGACCACTTCGAGAAGGTGCTCGACGAGTTCGACCGGCTGATCTCGACCAACGAGATCTTCCTCAAGCGCCTGGCCGGGCTGGCTGTCATCCCGGCGGCGATGGCCATCGACTACGGCCTGTCGGGGCCGAACCTGCGCGCGTCGGGGGTGGACTTCGACCTGCGCAAGGCGCACCCGTACGGGGCCTACCCCGACTTCCAGTTCAAGGCGCCGATCGGCCGGGCCTACGCGGGGCTGTCGCGCGGGGGCAAGGTCGGCGACTGCTACGACCGGTACTACTGCCGGGTGCTCGAGTGCCGCGAGTCGGCGACCATCGTGCGCCAAGCGCTCGACAAGCTTCCGGACGGCGACTTCATCAACCCCAAGGCGCCCAAGAAGGCGAAGCCGCCGGCAGGCGAGACGCAGTCGCGCGTCGAGAGCGTCCGCGGCGAGATGGCCTACTACGTGGTGTCGGACGGCAGCGAGCGGGCCTACCGGCTTCGGGTTCGCACCGGCTCGTTCACCGCGATGGGCATCATCGAAGAGGTCTCGAAGGGCCTGATGATCGCCGACCTGGTCGCGCTCATCGCCTCGCTCGACGTCGTCGCCCCGGAGATCGATCGCTAGCCCCATGCAAGAGACCCTCGACCGGCTGATCCGCGAAGTGCTCCACGAGGACCCCCAGGTCTGGGCCGGCTCGTGGGTGGTGTACGCGGCGGCGCTGCTCGCGGTCGGCTTCGGGCTGACCGTCTTCGGCGCGCTGGTCGCCGGGCTCACCTCGTGGTGGGAACGGCGCATCGCCGCGCGCATGCAGTCGCGCATCGGCCCGAACCGGGTGGGGCCGCAGGGCACCCTGCAGTTCCTCGCCGACGCACTGAAGCTGATCGTCAAGGAAGACCTGGTACCGCCCGAGTCGGACCAGATGCTCTTCCGCATCGCCCCCTACTTCGTGATGACGGGGTTCGCGCTCACCTTCGTGGTGCTGCCGTTCGGCTACCACCTTTCGGCGACGCGCATGAACGTCGGGTTGTTCTACCTCATCGCGGTGACCGCGCTGGTGGTGGTGGGCATCATGCTGTCGGGGTGGGCCTCGAACTCGAAGTGGGCGCTGTTCGGCGGCATGCGCGCCGCGGCGCAGGTGGTCAGCTACGAGATTCCCGGCGGCATGCTGGCCTTGGTGCCGATTCTGATGGCCGGGTCGCTCGACCTGCACGAGATCATCCGGGCGCAGGGCGGCTTCCCGTGGGACTGGTTCGTGTTCCAGACGCCCTGGGGCTTCATCGCCTTCTTCCTGTTCTTCGCCACCCAGCTGGCCGAGGGCAACCGCACCCCGTTCGATCTGCCCGAGGCCGAGTCCGAGCTCGTGGCCGGGTACATGACCGAGTACTCGGGCATCCGCTTCGGGTACTACTTCCTCGCCGAGTGGGGAAACCTCTGGGTGATGAGCGCGGTCATCTCGACGCTCTTCCTGGGCGGCTGGCAGGTGCCCTTCGTCTCGGCCGAGACGCTGGCCGGCTGGGAAGCGGCGGGCACCGTGCCGGTGGCGTTCTACGGGGTGTCCACCGCGGTGTTCGTCACCAAGGTCGTGGTGTTGATGAACGTCATCATCTGGGTTCGCTGGACGCTGCCCCGCATTCGCGTCGACCAGATGATGTCGGTCTGCTGGAAGTACCTGGTGCCGATCGGCATGGGTCTGGTCTTGCTGGCCGCGCTCACCGAGGTGCTGTCTTTCCAGCTCTTCGGCGACGCGGCGAAGGGGCCGGCGCCGCTGGGCACTCCCCGGGGCGCCCTGCACCTGGCCTTCTTCGCGGTGGCGGGCGCGGTGCCGACCGTCCTGTTCTTCCGGAAGATCTTCCGCAACATCCGCCTCACGGGCGACCGAATCGACCTCACCAACTGGTAGCGCCAAGAGAACCTCATGCCGGTCAGCCAGTACCTCGCCAACATCAAGGACACCGTCCAGAGCGCCTGGGAAGGCATGACCGTCACCTTCTCGTACCTGTTCCGGCGCCCGATGACGGTGCAGTACGCGGGGCCCGAGAAGGCCCGCGAAAAGCACGAGCTGGTGCAGGACACGCTGCCCTCGCGTTATCGCGGCTTCCTCGAGGTGGACTTAGCCATCTGCACCGCCTGCAACGCCTGCGAGCGCGCCTGCCCCATCAACGTCATCGCCATCGAGATCGAGAAAGATCCCGCGAACCCCAAGCTGCGGGTGATGACCCGGTTCGACATCGACGAGGGCAAGTGCATGTTCTGCGGCCTGTGCGTCGAACCGTGCCCGACCGGTTCCATTCAGCACACCCGCGAGTTCGAGGGTACCCAGCGCACCCTATCGAACATGGTGCTGCGCTTCGTCGACCCGGCCAAGCCGGCGCCGCCCTACAAGGTGGCCAAGGGGGCGACGGCGTTTCCCCGGGCGGTGCTGGGTTCGATCACCCGGCCGCTGGTGAAGGCCTGGGACAGCCCTCCGCCGCCCCTGCCGATCGAGTCGGCCGAAGAGGCCATGGCCCACGCCGCGAAGAAGGCCCACTAGGGACCGCGAGGACGACACGACCGTGGCAGACGACAGAGCAGCACCTCTCGATCGCTGGCAACACGTGAAGACGGTGGCCGGCTACGCGACCGTCATCGTGATGACCGCGGCGCTCTTCGCGGAACTGACGATGCTCGTCCCGGGGCTGCACTGGGGGCCGAGCGAAGGCCCGTTGCTCACCGTCGGCGACGCGGTGTTCTACCTGTTGGCGTCGGTGGCGATGGTGTCCGCGGTGCTGGTGGCGTTTTCGAAGAGCATCCTCTACTCGGCCATCGCGCTCCTGGGGGCGCTGTTGGGGGCGGGCGGGCTGTACGTGCTCCTGCGCGCCGACTTCGTGGCCGTCACCCAACTGCTCATCTACATCGGTGGCGTGCTGGTGCTCATCCTCTTCGCGGTGATGCTCACCTCGCGCATCGGCCAGGCGTCCGCCACCAACCCGGCGACGTCGGTGGTCGCGGGGCTGGTGTTGTTGGCCGCGCTCGGGGCGGTGCTGGGGTTCGCCGCGGCCGAGGCTCCGTGGAAGGGGGCGGCGCACCCGCTCGAGCTCGAGGCCACCGCCGAGCGCATCGGAGACCTCTTCCTCGGTCATTACCTGGTCGCGTTCGAGGTCATCTCGCTGTTGCTCCTGGCGACGCTGGTGGGGGCGGTCGTCGTGGCGCGCAAGGAGATCAAGGAATGAGCCAGCTGGCTCCCGGGCTGCCGCACTTCCTGGTGGTGGGCGCGGTGCTGTTCGCGCTCGGCACCTACACCGTCGTCACGCGCACCAACGCCGTCGGCATCTTGATGGGCGTCGAGCTGATTCTGAACGCGGCCAACGTGAACTTCGTGGCCTTCGACCGGTTCAACCCGTCGCCGCACCTCTCCGGGCAGGTGTTCAGCCTGTTCGTCATCGTGCTGGCCGCGGCCGAGGCGGCGGTGGCGCTGGCCATCGTGCTGGCCGTCTACCTGAACACCAAGACGATCGACGTCACCGAAGCCGACACCCTGAGGGAATAGACCGGCCATGGACCTCCTCTGTCACGTCAGGGACTTCGTGCTCGCCGCAGCGGAAGGGGCCGGCGAAGCGGCGAAGCACGGCGAGGGCGCGGCCCGCGAGGCGGCGCTGGGCGTGCAAGCGTTCAAGCGGGTGGGGTACCTCTGGCTGATTCCGTTCTTCCCGATGGTCGGCGCGATCGTGAACGCCGTCGTCGGCGCCCGGTTGCAGAAGCGCTTCGGCAAGAGCGTGGTGACGAACCTCGCCATCGGAGCGATGGCGGCGGCCTTCGTGACCGCGGCGGTCGCCTTCGTCGATTTGGTCGGCCAGCCCGAGCACGAGCGGCTGCTGGTCAATCACCTGTGGAACATGTTCACCGCGGGCGACGTGCAGGCCAACCTCACGTTCGCGCTCGACCCGCTGTCGATGATGATGGTGCTGATCATCACCTTCATCGGCGCGCTGATTCACGTCTACTCGGTCGGGTACATGGCCGAAGACCCCGACACCTGGCGGTTCTTCGCCTACCTCAACCTCTTCGTCTTCTCGATGCTGCTGCTCGTCATGGGCGACAACTTCGTCCTCATGTTCTTCGGGTGGGAAGGCGTGGGGCTGTGCAGCTACCTGCTGATCGGCTTCTGGTACAAGGACATCGACAAGGCCAAGGCGGCGGTGAAGGCGTTCGTCACCAACCGCATCGGCGACTTCGGCTTCGTGCTGGGCCTGTTCCTGTTGTTCTGGGCGCTCGGCGGGCAATGGGAAAAGCGCAGCGTCATTCCCCCGCACGAGTCGCGGTGGGCGCTGGCCGACCCGGCACACTTGTACGAGGCGCGCGCCGAGGCCGGCACCACCTACGTCGCCGACCCGACGCTGTCGCCCCAGACGCCGCCGGCCACCTACGCCGAGGTCGAGAAGCTGGCGACGCCCGAGGGCTGGCGGCCCGGCGCGTCCATCGCCACTCGCGACGGCGGCAAAGTTCGAGTCGGCCCGACGCTGTCGTTCCGCGAATTGCGCGACCAGATCGCCGTCGAGAGCACCGGCGTCAAGAACAGGCTGACCGGCCTCACCTTCTTCGGCATGCCGCTGTTGGCGCTGGTGGGCATTCTCCTCTTCGTCGGAGCGACGGCGAAGTCGGCTCAAATTCCCCTCTACGTCTGGCTGCCCGACGCGATGGCCGGCCCGACGCCGGTGTCGGCGCTCATCCACGCCGCGACGATGGTGACGGCCGGCGTCTACATGGTGGCGCGGCTCAACTTCCTGTTCGCGCTGTCGACGACGGCGATGACTGTCATCGCCTGCACCGGCGCCGCAACCGCCCTCTTCGCCGCGTCGATCGGCTTCGTGCAGAACGACATCAAGAAGGTGCTGGCCTACTCGACGGTGTCGCAGTTGGGCTTCATGTTCATCGGCGTCGGGGTGGGGGCGTACTGGGCGGGCACCTACCACCTCTTGACGCACGCCTTCTTCAAGGCCTGCCTCTTCCTCGGATCGGGTTCGGTCATCCTCGGCTGCCACCACGAGCAGGACATGCGGAAGATGGGCGGCCTGAAGAAGTACATGCCGCTGACCGAGAAGACGTACCTGTACGCCTGCATCGCCATCTCGGGCTTCCCCCTCGCCAACGGCTTCTTCTCGAAGGACGAGATCCTCTGGAAGGCGTTCGACGCCGGCAACAACCTGGCCGACCCGGCCCTCGGGAAGGTGATCTGGCTGGTCGGCTGGGTGACCGCGCTCGGCACCGCCTTCTACATGTGGCGCAGCTACTACTTGACGTTCACCGGCGAGTACCGGGGCGGCCACGGCGCCCATGAGTCCGGCGACGCGCACGGCCACCACGGCGGCCTGCCCCACGAATCGCCCCGGTCGATGACCTGGGTGCTGGCCGCGCTGGCCGTCGGCTGCTTCCTCACGATCTTCCTCGGCTTGTGGGGCCCGGCGGGCGTCGAGCCGGTGCTCGAGCGGTGGCTCGAGCCGGTGCTGGCTCCGTCGCACGCGCTGGTGGCCGCGCGCGGCGCCCACGAGGGCCCTCTGGCCGAGTGGCTGCTCATGGCTGCGTCGGTGGCGGTGGCGTTCGGCGGCTGGGCGGCCGCCCGGGCCCTGTACAAGGACGCCAAGAGTACGGTGCCGGCGACGCTGGCCGCGAAGTACCCGAGGCTGCATCGGTGGGTGCTCGACAAGTACTACGTCGACGAGGCGTACCGGAAGACGGTGCTGGCCGCCATCTGGGCGGGCGCCAAGGCGTGCGATCTCTTCGACCGGGTGGTGGTGGACGGCGCGGTGAACGCCGCCGCGGCCGTAGGCCGCTTCGTCTGCGACGTCGACGGAGCCATCGACAAGTACCTGGTGGACGGCGCGGTGAACTTCGTCGCCGACGGAGCGCTCGGCTTCGGGCGGGCGCTGCGCCGCGTCCAGACCGGCCGCCTCGAACACTACCTCTACGCCGCGGTCGCCGGCGCCCTCGCCGTCGTCCTGCTCACCTTCCTCGTCCAGTAGCCTCTCGCCATGACCAACCACCTGCTCAGCCTCATCGTCTTCGCGCCGGCCGTCGCCGCGATGCTCATCTGCGTGTCGCTGACGATGCCGATGCAGAAGGCGGCGCGCGACAACCTGGCCCGATTCCTGGCGCTCGCGGCTTCCTTCATCGCCCTGCTCGGCGGGCTGTGGCTTTGGGTGGCGTACGACGGCACGGCCAGCGGCCTTCAGTTCACCGAACGCGCCACCTGGATTCGCAGCCTGGGCATCGAGTACTCGGTGGGCGTCGACGGCATCAGCGTGTCGATGGTCATCCTGTCCACCCTGATCAGCTTCGTCGCCACCATCGCCTCGATGCCGTGGTGGAAGCGCGCCGACGAGCACAGCGACCCCGCCCACCCGCACTTCTCCGAGGTGAAGGTGCCGGGGTACATGGTGATGCTGCTCATTCTCCAGACCGGCATGTCGGGCACCTTCGCCTCGCTCGACATGTTCCTCTTCTTCGTCTTCTGGGAAGTGATGCTGCTGCCGATGTACTTCCTCATCGGCATCTGGGGCGGGCCGCGCAAGGAATACGCGGCGATCAAGTTTTTCCTCTACACCCTGGCCGGGTCGGTCTTGCTGCTCTTGGCGGTGATCGCCCTGTACTACAAGAGCGGAGACCCGGTGCTGCTCGCGCGGCTGTCGCAGCTCAACCCCGAGCTGTTCCGCAAGCTGCTCTCGGACGGCACGCTGTTCCGCGGCCCTTCGGGCGCGGTGGGCTTCCACCTCGGCGACGGCAGCTTCACCCCGCACACCTTCGACATGGTGGTGCTGGCGCGGCTGGGCCAGGCCGGGCTGTTCGACCTGGTGGGGCCGTTCCTCGCCGGAGTCACCTTCGCCAAGCTGATGTGGGTCTTCATGTTCATCGCCTTCGCGGTGAAGGTGCCGCTGGTGCCGCTGCACACCTGGCTGCCCGACGCCCACGTCGAGGCGCCGACGCCCATTTCGGTCATCCTGGCCGGGGTGCTCTTGAAGATGGGCATCTACGGCATGCTGCGCTTCAACTGGGCGATTCTGCCTTCGGCGACGTCGGCCTTCGCGGCGCTGGTGGCGGCCTTCGGAGTCGTGAACGTCGTCTACGCGGCGATGGTGTGCCTGGCGCAGCGCGACCTGAAGAAGCTGATCGCCTACTCCTCGGTGTCGCACATGGGCTTCTCGCTCTTGGGCATGGCGGCGATGACCGAGGCCGGCATGTCGGGGGCGGTGCTGAACCTGTTCACCCACGGGCTGATCAGCCCGATGCTCTTCCTCATCGTCGGCGTCATCTACGACCGGGCGCACCACCGCGAGATCGAAGGGTTCGGCGGCATCGCCCAGGTGGTGCCCGAGTACACCGCGGTGATGGGGCTGGCCTTCTTCGCGTCGCTGGGCCTGCCGGGCTTGGCGGGGTTCGTCTCGGAGTTCCTGGTGCTGAACGGCTCGTTCATGACGCTGCCCTGGCACACGGCGCTGGCGGCCACCTCGGCGATCATCACCGTGGCCTATTACCTGTGGACCATTCAGCGCATGTTCCTCGGCAGCTTGAACCCCAAGTACAGCCACCTGCCCGACCTGAACTGGCGCGAGCGGCTGACGCTGTACCCCTTGGCCGCGCTGACGCTGCTCTTCGGCTTCTACCCGAACGTGATGCTCTCGCTCATCAACGCCGATCTGTTCCGGCTGCTGCGCCAGGTGAAGGGGGCTTGAGATGCTCCCGGTGCTGAACAACGCGGACAGCCTGGCCTACTTCTGGCCGGAGATGATTCTCACCGCCGGGGCGATGGGGGTGTTCCTCTTCGATCTCGCGGTGGCGAAGTCCCCCCGGCGCATCTTGTGGCTCACCGTGGCTTCGCTCGGCGTGCTGGCGGCGGCGGCGCTGGCGACTTCCCACGTGGCGGGGCTCAGCCCGACTCCGATCGGCCTGTTCAACGGCCTCTTGGTGCTCGACCCCTGGGCGGTCTTCTTCAAGTACCTGTCCTGGGCGGTGACCGCGCTGGCGATTCTGATCGCCGGGCCGTCGCTCGAGGTCGCTTCCGAGCGGATGGGCGAGTACTGCGCGCTGTTGCTCGCCGTCGCCGTCGGCATGTCGCTGATGGCGTCGTCGACCGACATGCTGATGATGGTGATCGGCGTCGAGCTGGTGTCGATGGTCAGCTACGCCCTGGCGGGGTTCAAGAAGCACGACCGCAAGTCGTCCGAGGCCGCCCTGAAGTACGTGGTCTACGGGGGCGTCGCGTCGGGGATGATGCTGTTCGGCATGAGCTACCTGTACGGGCTGCTCGGCACCACCAACCTGGTCGGCACCGCGGCGCGAATGAATGCCCAGGCGGCGATGCTGGCCCAGGCAGGCGTGGCGGCGAGCGTGGCGGGCGCCGGTCGGGTGGCGATGGTGGTGGCGGTGGTGCTGGTGCTCTCGGGCGTCGGGTACAAGATCGCCTCGGTGCCCTGGCACATGTGGTGCCCCGACGTATACGAGGGAGCGCCGACGCCCTTCACCGCCTTCCTGTCGGTGGGGCCCAAAGCGGCGGGCTTCGCGCTGGCGGTGCGAATTCTTTACGGCGCGATGAGCGTGAGCGGCGGGGCCGACCTGGCCACCGCGGTGGCCGACGTGCCCTGGCCGCAGGTGGTGGGCGTCATCGCCGGGCTCACCATGACGGTGGGCAACTTCGCCGCGCTCAACCAGACCAACCTGAAGCGCATGCTGGCCTACAGCTCGATCGCGCACGCCGGCTACATCTTGATGGGCGTCGCGGCGGCGTCGGAAACCGGGTCGCAGTCGGTGGCCCTGTACCTGGTGGTCTACCTGTTCATGAACCTGGGGGCCTTCCTGGTGGTGGGCATCGTCGGCCGGCTGTCAGGGTCAGAGTCGATCTTCGAGTACCGCGGCCTGTCGGCCCGTGCCCCGTTCGCGGCGGTGGCCTTCGCCGTCTTCCTCTTCAGCCTGACCGGCCTGCCGCCCTTGGCCGGCTTCGTGGGCAAGTTTCATCTCTTCAAGGCGCTGGTGGACCGCGGCGGTAGCTGGCAGATCACCCTGGCGATCGTCGGCCTGCTCAACAGCGCGGTGTCGCTCTACTATTACGCGCGCATCGTCAAGGCGATGTTCCTCGACAAGCCGCACACCGAAGAGCGCATCGCGGTGCCGGCCAGCTACAACCTCTTGCTGGGGGCGCTGGTGGGGTTGGTGCTCGTCTTCGGCGTCTACTTCGACGGCCTGCGCCAGCTCGCGGGAAGCTCGGTGGTGCTGTTCGGCCACTCGTAGCCGCAGCCTGGCGCTACTGAATCACCTTCGCGAGCTTCAGCACCGAGGCCTCGAACTTCACGCCCAGCGCCTTCGATGCCTTGTCGTTGATGACGATCTGCGGGCGGCCGCCGACCTGCGTCACCCCGACGGCCAGGGCCTTCTCGACCATCGGCGCGTCGAGCGACAGGGTGTAGATCTGGTTGTCCTGGCCGACGTCCGACACGATCGAGACGCCCGGGCCGCTCAGTCCCGGCACCGCGAGAATGGCCCCGGCCTTGACCTTCTGGACGGCGGCGTCGAGCGACGGGCCGTCCCGGAACTCGGCGCCGACGAAGCGGATGGGCCGGTTCTTGATGGCGGTCACCGACAGCCCTTTCAGCTCATCGAGCAATCGTTCACGGACGGACTGTTGGGCGGCCTCGCTGGCCACCACCACCACGAATTCGCCGAACCCGCGGGTCTCGAAGTTCTGATCGTAGGTGAGCACCTTGAGCAGAATCGGTATCGAGACCTTGAGGTTGGCGGTTTCTCCCTCGGCGAAGGACGCGGACCCGGCCAGCACGGCCCCGAGGGCCAGCAGCCGACCCGCTCGTCTGGAAGTCCCTGGGGAGATGCCCACGGTCCGTTCATCCTAGCTCGGCAATCTCGACTTGCAGCACGAACGTTCGCGCTCTCGCACGCGTCGTGGGGGCCGCGAGACACGGGGTTTGACTGTGAGGAAATCTACGACTTAGCTTCCGCGTCCCTCAGCTGACTGCTTCGGGGGTGTGCCAGACATGCAGGTCGTTTCTTGGGGGAGCCTCAACCTCCGGTGGCAGGCGGCGATCGCCGTCGTGTTGCCGTGCGCGGCGATCGCGCTGTTCTCCTCGCTGTACTTTCCCGCGCGCCTGAATTCGCAGGCCGAGCGGAGCCTCGAGCGCCGAGCCCACTCGCTAGGGGCGCTGGCCTCGGCCGAGGCGGCGCCTGTGCTTCGCCTGGTCAGCGACGGGTTGGCGCAGCCTGAGGACCTCGACGTCGTCTTCGCGGGCAGCGCAGGCGGGACCAAGGCGATGAGGCCCACCTCTCCGGGGCCCGCCGCGGCGGGGGCCACCAACGAGGTGGACCTTTCCGGCACCGACATCGAGTACATCGGCGTGCTGAAGGTGAAGGGGCCGTCGGTGACTCCCGACGCCACGACGGTGGTGCGCAAGAGCGGAGTCCTGCCCGAGGCGCCGATCGCGATACCGACGGGGTCCGACGGCAAGCCCGGAGGCTGCGGGCTCGATCACGGCAAGTCGTTGGTGCTGCGCTGTTACCTTCGCGACGCCGACACCGAGGGGCTGTTCGTCGCCGCGTTCAAGCGCGACGAACTGCTCGAGGCCCAGCGCCAGAACCTCGTGGTCGGGCTTTGGTCGGCCGTGGGGGCCATCGGCCTCGGGCTGTTGCTCGCCTGGTTCTTCAGCGGCGCCCTGGCCGAACCAGTGGCGCAGCTCACCCAGGCGGCGCGCGAGGTCGCTGCGGGCGACGTCACCATCAGCGCGATCGAGGTGTCGGCGGCCGGAGAAATCCGGTCGATGGCGGGCTCGTTCAACGAGATGCTGGCTTCCTTGCGCACGCTGGTGGGCCAGATGGTGTCGCTCACCGGGCGGCTGGGGAGCGCGTCGAAGGGGCTGATCGGCGCCTCGAAGGACCAGGAACACGTCACCAACCAGCAGGCGGCCTACGCGCAGGAGATCGCCGCCACCTTCGAAGAGCTGTCGCGCACGGCCGAGCAGATCTCGACCTCGACCGAGGTGGTCGAGACCGCCGCCCGGAACACCAACCAGGCCGTCGAGCAGGCCCGGGCGGTGGTGGCGCAGGTGACGGCGGGCATCAAGGACATCCGCGGCGAGTCGAAAGAGGTCGCCGAGTCCATCACCCGATTGAACTCCGACCTGCAGCAGGTGTCGAAGATCGCCCAGGTGATCAACACCGTCGCCGAACGGTCCGACCTGTTGGCGCTGAACGCCGCGCTCGAGGGCACCAAGGCGGGCGAGGTCGGCCGGGGCTTCTCGCTGGTGGCGGCCGAGATGCGCAAGTTGGCGGAGAGCGTCTCGGCGTCCGCGCGCGACATTGGTCGCATCGTCGAGAAGATTCAGGAGTCGGGGAACGAGGCGGTGGCGAAGGCCCGGGTCGGCGTGGCGACTTCCGACAAGGGAGTCGAAGTCTCCGAGCAGGCCGTCGAGCTCTTCCAGCGCATCGTCGAGTTGGCGCGCGGGACCACCGAGGCCGCCCAGCAGATCTCGGTCGCCACCCGGCAGCAGAAGCAGTCGAGCGAGCAGGCCGTGCAGGGGGCGCGCAACGTGGCCGACCTGGTGAAGCGGGGGGTCGACGCCACCGGCCGCACCCACCTCATCGCCCAGGACCTGGAGGGAGTGGCGCAGGCGCTCTCGGCCGTCACCAGCAAGTTCAAGGTGGTCGAGAGCTGAGAGCCGCTCAGCCCGTTCCCCACCCCAGGTCGGTCGGCGCGCGCCCGGCCCGGCGCTTCAGCTCGGCGAAGTCGCGCACGTCCATCGTCACGGTGCCCAGGCGGCGGTTGGGAGTCACCTCTGGGCCGTGGTAGTCGCTGCCGGCGGTGGGGACGAGGCCGAGCTCGCGGGCCAGCCCCAGGTACTTCTCGCGCAAGGACGGGTTGTGATCCGAATGGGTCACCTCGACGCCCGCCAGCCCTTGCCGGGCCAGGGCCTCGAGGTCGGGCCGCTCGAGCTTGGTGACGCCGGGGTGGGCGACCGTGGCGGAACCCTTCGCCCCGCGAATGAGCGCGATGGCGTCACCCGAGTCGAGCCGGAAGCGCTCGACGTAGCCCGGGCAGCCGTCACCGAGGAAGCGGTCGAAGGCTTCCTTGACGTCGGCCACCCAGCGTCGCTCGACCAGGGCGCGCGCCAGGTGAGGCCGGGCCAAGAGCGCGTCGCCGGCCACCCGGCGCACGTCGTCGACCGTGACGGGCAGCCCCAGCCCGCGCAGCTTGGCCGTCATCTTGTCCATGCGCGTCTCGCGCTCGGCGCGCAGCAGCACCGAATGGCCGGCGAGCCGTTTCTCGAGCGGGTCCACGAAGTGGCCGAGGATGTGGACTTCGCGGCGGCCGAGGAAGGCCGACAGCTCGATGCCGGAGACCACGGAAATGCCCAGGTGCCGCGCGGCTTCGACCGCGTCCGGAATGCCGGCCACCGTGTCGTGATCGGTCACGGCCAACGTGGTGATGCCCGCGGCGGTGGCGCGGGCGACCAGCTCGGCCGGGGAGAACTCTCCGTCGCTCGAGAGCGTGTGGCTGTGCAGGTCGATCATTCGACTTACTGGGCCGAGATGACGAGCTCGGCGGCCAGCGGAGACTGCTGGTCGTGGTCGTCCCAGACCATGAGGGTGACGGTGTACTGGCCGACCACGGCGGGGTCGAGCGTCAAGGTCGCCGTGTCCGAGGTCCCCTTGACGCCGTCGTCCTGCAGCGAGGCGTTGGTGGCGTTGGTGGGCGGTTTCACCAGGCGGAACCTCCAGGCGCTGATGGGGGTGGCGGACGAGTTGCCGGGGTCGGTGCTCTTCTTGCCCGAGAGGATCAGGTGCTTGGGGCTGCTGAGGGTAGCCAATTGCACGGTCATCGTCCCGGTGGAAGGCGAGGTGCAGGTGGGATCGGAAGGCAGGCAGCCCTCGAGCGCGGCGACGGGCAACTGGTCGAGCGGCGAATCCGAGTAGAGCAGCACCACCTTGTACGGGGGTGGGCCGAAGTCGGAGTCGTTGGTGTCGAGCCGCAGGACGCCGGTCTGGACTCCACCGGAGACGGGCTTCTTGAACTGTACCGTCACAAGCCTGGCCTCGCCCGCGGGCACTACCTCGCCGGTCGGGACCAGCGGGTCGACCACGCTGAAGAAGGGGTTCGTGTCGACGAAGGCTCGGTTGATGACCAGATCGCCGCAGGGCGGAGCGCCGTTCGACACCGACACTGTCTTGGTCGAGAGCTCGGTCGCCGGGTTCTCGAAGCTGAGCTGGTCGACCGGCGCCGTAGACAGGCAGGGCTTGTTGCCGCCGGCGAGGGCGATGAAGGCGGTCCCCGCGGACTGGGTACCCGCCTTCGCGGTCACGGCGATCTGGTCGGTGACGTAGAGCGGCGCGTCGGTGTGCGACACCTCGAGCATCTTGGAAGCACCCGGGGCGATCGTCAGGCCCTTGACGTCCTGGGTGATGGCAAAGCGGCCCCCCTGGCCGCCCTTCTGAAAGGTGACCGAGTCGACGGTGATGTTCACGCCGCCTCCGTTCTTCACCTCGAACCGGGCCTGGTTGGCGACCTTGGCCGGGTAGCCGCAGAAGTCGGACGCGAGGGTGAAGTCGCAGAACGTCGGCGTCGAATAGACCGAGGGATTGGCGGCGCTGCCGTAAAGGGTGATGTCGAAGGTCGGCTGGGCCGGGTCGTTCGTCTTGAGCGTCAGTGCCGCGAAGCGCTGGTCGATGCCCGAACCGTCGTTCTCGGGGGCGAAGCGTACCGAGAGCACGGACTCGGAAGCATTGTCGGCCGTGGTGAGCACCAGCGGGGTGCCCGCGGTCGGCAGCACGGCCGGCTGATCGAGGAGGAACGCCAGCGCGCCCGAGCCCGAAAGGGGCTTCAATTCCATGCTGGTGATCTTCAGCGCGGGGCAGCCGGCGTTCCGCACCCGAATCCGCAGGGTGGACGAGTCTTTGAAGAAGGTGTCGCTGAACAACTGCATGCAGGACCCGCCGACGAAGCAGCCCGAGACGGTCGAGTTGAGGTAGGCGCCCGGGTTGTCCTTGTCTTCGACGGCGACCTCGAGCGTGGGCTGCGACGGCAGGTTGCGGCCGGTGCCCACCAGCGACACCGACACTAGGTCGGTATTCGCGTCGCCGTCGTCGAGCGTCAGCGTGGCGGTCTGGTCGCCGCGCTTGGTAGGCGAGAAGAGCAGCGTGAGGTCGCCTTTCGCCCCCGCGGCGAGGCTTTCCAGGGTGCCGCCGTCGGCCAGCGAGAAGGACGCGGCGTCATTGCCGGAGAAGGTGGTGATCACCTGGCCCGGCGCGCGGCCCAGGTTCGTCAAGGTCAGCGTCTGCCGGTCGGGGAAGACGTCCGCGACCGGGGCGCCGTTCTCGTCCTGCGTTGGGCAGGCCTCGAAGGACAGCGCCTTCGGAGCCGGGTCGAAGTCGGGCCGGTTGGTGTCGATGGGTGGCGGGCCGCAGCGACAGCCGGTGGCGGCGGCGAGGCAGAAGGCGATGGCGAGCCGGGTTGTCTTCACGGGCGTGCTCCACTGGGCGGGGTCGCGAAAGCTACCCCGGAACGAAGGGGTGGAGGTATATCCCCCGCCCCCATGGCCAAGAAACTGCCGAAGTCCTTGCGCGGAGCCTACGAGACCTCTCGACGGGTCGACCCCCGGCCCATCACCGGGCGCGAGACGCCCGCCGAGCTGCTCGAGCACGCCTTCGGCGCCTACGTCGGCCGCCAGGAAAGGACCGCCTTCGACCTGATGCGCCGCTCGGTGGAAGAAGACTGCGGCGTCTTCATGACGCTGTCGGGGGCGATGACGCCCGCCGGGCTGCACCAGAGCTGCGTCAACCCGCTCGTCGAGCGCGGGCTGGTTTCGGCGCTCACCACCACCGGGGCGAACCTCTACCACGACGCCCACCGCGTCATCGGCCACGCCATCCGCGAGGTGAACCCCAACGCGGGCGACCTGCAACTTCGGCTGGCGCGCATCATCCGCATCTACGACTTGGGCTTCTGGGAAGAGGCGCTGCTCGACACCGACCGGCTGTTCTCGGCGCTCCTGCGCGGGCCCGAGTTCCAGAAGCGCATGACGACCGCCGAACTGCACTGGCTGTTGGGTGAGGCGATGGACGGCATCGAGCGGGGGTTGGGCGTCGAGCGGCCGTCGCTGCTCGCCACCTGCTACCGCCACGCGGTGCCCATCTTCGTCGGCGCGGTGCAGGACGGGTCGATCTTCTTGAACGTCGTCAAGCTGAAGCGGCTCTTGGGGGCCGAGTTCAAGCTCGAGATCGACATCAACGATGACGTCTACGCGATGGCGGCGCTCCAGCACTGGTGCCGGCACCACGGGTCGAAGCGCCTGGCGGTGTGGATTCTGGGCGGCGGCGTGCCGAAGAACTACACCCTGCAGGGAGAGCCCCTGCTCGACCAGATACTCAACGTGCGCACCACCGGCTTCGACATCGACCTGCAGTTCTGCGTCGACCCGGTGGACAACGGGGCGCTGTCTTCCTGCCCGGCGGGCGAAGGCCACACCTGGGGCAAGGTGTCGGTCGAGGCGGTCGAGACCGGCTCGGTCTACGTGCACACCGACGTCACCGCGGTCTTCCCTTGGCTGACGCACGCGCTCCTGGCCGACCCGAAGATGAAGCGCCGCCCGCTGCGGCTGATGGACCGGCTGGGCGACGCGGTCGCTTACCTCGACGCCGAGGTGCGGCGGCAGCGCCCAGAGCTGATGAAGACCATCGACTGGGACGCCAGCGAGGTGAAGCGCAAGTTCCGCGCCCGGTAGCGGGCGGCCCGGCCCTACTGGAGCGTCACGTTCAAGGAGAAGGGGCCCGCCGTGGAGGCGACGTAGCCGTCAATCCACACGTAGTAGGTGCCGGCGATGACGCTTGCCAGACTGATCGTTTCCGACGACCCCGACCCGACCGAGTCGACGCACCCGAGATTGGTGCCGGTGCAACTGCCGGGGCCTCGAATGCTGATGCCAGGGTCCCAGCCCGTCGTCGGCGTGACGGTGGCAATCAAGCTGCGCGGTCCTCCGGAGAACGTGAAGCTGAAGACCATGTCGGGGCCAGAGGTGCTGCAAGAGGTGCTGTTGTTGTCGGCCATGCCGGTGGTGTCGCCCGAGCTGGTCGCGGTGAGCGAGTAGCCCCC
>JAHFDQ010000040.1 GCA_023248915.1 Archangiaceae bacterium
CCTCGAACTGGTCGTCGTCGCCCCAGCCGAACTTCTTCACGAAAGCGGTCGCGATGGGCAGCGGCGTCTTCACCGTCTCGCTCCAGGGGCGAATCGGCGTCGGGTCGAGGTCGGACGGCTTCACCGGCTTCTGGGTGCCGTCGCCGGTCAGCGCGACCCGCATCGAACGGCGGCGGGTGCCGTCGATTGACAGCACGTCGCCCACCGAGCCCCACTGCTGATTCGAGATTTGTTTGGCGACCCGGGTGAGGGCCAGCTCCATGTCCATGCCCTTGGTCACCGGCACGTGCACCTTGAACTTGCCGTAGGTGAAGTCGATGGTTCCGGCAGCGCGGGCGGTCTTGTCCGCCGCGTGAATGTCGACGTTGCGGAAGTAGACCGAGCCGCCGGAGTACAGCTTGTCGGTGTGAATGGTGTCCGGGAAGGCCACCGTCACGCCGGGCACGGTCGTCCGATTTTCAAAGCCGGCGGAAGCCAGGGCGTTGGCGTCGATGGCCCGGGCGCGCAGGTCGCGGCTGTCGAAGCGGTCGCCCTCGAACTCCGAGGCCGGCAGCTTCGCGAACTTGTCCAGCGACGTGCGTTCCTTCGCGCTGATGGTCTTGTCCTTCTCGACATTCGCTAGAATGGCGGCGGTTTCCTTGCGAGAAACCTTCCCGTCCTTGAGCGCGCGGTTGACCAAGTCTGGCAGGCGGTTGGTGCGTGGCATGGGTCCCTCCCGAGGAAGCCCGGAAGTTATCCGACAGTCCGGGCCGCGTTCAAATGACGAGCTGCCTTTGTCTGCCGCCTAGCCTTTGACCGACGCGCGCACCCAGTCCAGGTACGGCGCGTGGCCGGCGGCGACGTCCAACTGCAGCACTTCGGGGCACTGGTAGGGGTGCAGCGACACCACCCGCGAGCGCAGTTGCTCGAACAGGGCCGCGCGCGTCTTGACCAGCATCAACACCTCGCCCTCGTCCTGCAGCTTCCCTTCCCACCGGTAGATGGAACGGACGCCGGGCACCAGGTTGGCGCACGCCGCCAACCCTTCTTCGACCAGGGTCCGGCCGAGGTCGGCGGCCTTTTCGACGGTGGGAAGAGTCACCAACACCAGGCAGAGGTCGGTCATGACGAGCCGTATCGGCCTTCGGCGATTCGCCTGCAATCGATTTCGCTTCGCCTCGTACCCTGGGCCAACCACGGGAGAAGGTCATGAAGACGGGCTCGTCGTCGAGACCGGGGGCCCGAGGCCCACCTGCCGGACCAGCAGACGCGATGGCTGATAAGTTGCGCGGATGGCCAACCCCACCGCGCTCCTGGAAACCTCGCTGGGCAACATTCGCGTCGAGCTCTTCGCCGACAAGATGCCCGTCACCGCCGGCAACTTCGTCAAGCTCGCCCAGAGCGGCTTCTACGACGGCCTGCACTTCCACCGGGTCATCGACGGCTTCATGCTGCAGTTCGGCTGCCCGCACAGCCGCGACCCGAAGAGCGCGCGCGCCGGCACCGGCGACGGCCCCGACGGCTGCATCAAGGACGAGCACCCGGCCAATGCCCGGCTGTCGAATGAATCGGGCACCCTGTCGATGGCCAACACCGGCGCGCCGAACAGCGGCAGCTGCCAGTTCTTCATCAACACCGTGCACAACGACTTCCTCGACTTCTTCACCCCCGGCCCGTCGAAGCACCCGGTGTTCGGCAAGGTGACCGAAGGCATGGACGTGGTGCGCAAAATCGAGAAGTCGAAGACCGACGGCACCGACCGGCCCGTCACCCCGGTGAAGATGATTCGGGTCACCGTGGCCGGCGCGCCCTGAGGCTCACCGGCTCTTCTTCCGGAACAGCGCCCACTTCAGGCTCGGGGGCGTCACTATCGTCGTCACCATCACCATCACCACCACCGCCGAGAACGTCGCCGGCGTCACCACCGGCTGTCCCTGCACGGTGAGGGACAGCCCGATGCTGGCGAAGATGAGCCCCACCTCGCCCCGCGGCACCATGCCCAGGCCCACGCTCAACCGGTCGACGCCCTGCCCGAGCACCCCGAGCGCGCAGGCCTGCTTGCCGAGGAAGGCCGCCAGGGTGAGCCCCGACGCCAGAGCGAGCACCCCCGGCCGCGCGAAGGACGCCAGGTCGGTGCGCATGCCCATCACCACGAAGAACACCGGCACCAGGAACGACGAGATGGGGCGCACCAGCTCTTCGAGCCCGTGCTCGCCGCGCGAGACGAATTCGCGGTAGTGCACGTCTTCGAGGATGAGCCCCGCGGCGAAGGCCCCCACGATGGGGGCGAGCTCGATGGCGTTCGCCACCCAGGACAACAGGAAGCAGAAGGCCAGCCCGGTGGCCAAGAGCACCCCCCGGGCCTTCAGGTGTGACACCCACGAGAACAGCTTCGGCGACAGCCAGACTCCGAGCGCCAGCGAGCCGCAAAGGAACAGCACCGCTTTGCCCAGGGTGAGGCCCACCGCGGCCACCGAGAGCGCGCTGCCCCGGTCGGCCGCGGCAATCGAACCGGTCACCACCGCGAGGATGACCAGGCCCATCACGTCGTCGATGACGGCGGCTCCGAGAATGACGCGGGCCTCGGGTGTCTGAGACCGGTCGAGGTCCTTCAGCACCCGCGCGGTGATGCCCACGCTGGTGGCGGTCAGCGTGGCCCCCAGGAAGGCGTGCACGTACGCGCCGGATGCCGGCAGCAGCCAGGCCGCCACCCCCCACCCGAGCGCGAAAGGGGCCGCGACGCCGAGAGTGGCGACGAGCAGCGACGACCAGCCCACCCGCAGCATTTGGCTCACCGTGGACTCGAGCCCCACCTCGAACAGGAGGATGAGGACTCCGAGTCGGGCCAGCATGTCGACCGACGCGTCGTGCTTCAGCGGCTCGAGGCCGTCGAAACCCGCCAGCGACAGGTTGCCCAGCACCACGCCGACCAAGAGCTCGCCCAGCACCGCCGGCTGCGCCAGGCGCGTCGCCAGGTCGCCTCCGAGCTTCGCCGCCACCAGGATGACGGCCAGCCACAGCACGACGGGCGCGACCGGGTCGCCGTGAGCCGCACCGTCACCAGCCAGGGCCGGAGCGGTCCAGA
The DNA here is from genome assembly GCA_023248915.1 of Archangiaceae bacterium. Lineage (GTDB taxonomy): Bacteria > Myxococcota > Myxococcia > Myxococcales > Myxococcaceae > JAHFDQ01. The sequence goes on from JAHFDQ010000040.1 coordinate 3,065, forward strand.
GAAGCGACGCCGCACCGAAGAGGCGCGTCACCGCGCCTGCCCAGGGGAGTGTCGCGAAGCTTCCAGCGCGACAGCCTCGCTCGCTCGGCCCGGGGCCGATGACTTTGGGTCGCCCCATCAGCGTGATGTTGCCCCGTTTGAACCGACCCCGCCATTCCCGGCCCGGCCCGGACGGCGGGCCCGGGAACCGGGACACGCCTTCCGACTTCGCCCACAGCGCAGCGCTGCCTCGAGCGGCGCTGGGTCGACGCCCTCTCCGTGGTCCGGGAGACACGTCTCGAATACGCCCTCAGCGCAGCGCTGCATTGGCCGCGCTGGGGCGACGCTCTCCCCGGGAGCCGGACACGCCTCCCGACTTCGCGCGCAGCGCAGCGCTGCATTCGCCGACGCTGGGTCGACGCCCCCTCCGTGGCCCGGGACAAGCCTCCCGCCTTCGGCCTCAGCGCAGGCGGCGTAAGGAGTGCGTCTTCACCGCCAGCCACACCTGCGCACCCGGGGCCAAGCGGAGCTCGCGGCTCGCGGCGGTGGTGAGCTTGGCGTGCCACTCGAAGCCTCCGGCCTCGGCGCGGACCTGGGCCTCGGCGCCGACTTCGCCCACCGCGGCGACGCGGGCCTCGATGACGTTTCGCGCCGACACCCCGTCGAGCGGGTGCGCCGAGACGAGCACGTCTTCCGCCGGGACCGAATAGGCGACGCGCGCGCCCTCGGGCAGGCCGGGGGCCGGCGGCACTACGAGCGTACCGCCACCCGGTAGAACCAGGCGGCCGCCACGGAGGTTTCCGACGAGCACGTTCTCGTAGCTGGTTCCCGGCTCGGCCGCGCCCGGCAGCACCTCTCTCGCCGGCCCGTGGGCGCGCACCCTGCCCGCGTCCAACACCAACGCCTCGGTCGCCACCGCCTCAGCCTCGCCGACCTGGTGGGTGACGTAGAGGAACGGCACCCGCGCCTCGTCGCGCACCCGAACCAGGTACGGAAGTATCCGCTCTTTCAGCTCGACGTCGAGCGCCGCCAGCGGCTCGTCCAACAGTAGCAATCGCGGCGACGTGGCCAGCGCCCGCGCCAGGGCGACCCGCTGGCGCTCTCCACCCGAGAGCGTCTCGGGCCGGCGGTCTTGCAACGGCGAAAGCTCGAGCAGGCCGATGGCGTCCACGACGGCCCGGGCGTCGGCGCGCATTCCGAACTCGATGTTCCGGCGGACGGTCAGGTGGGGAAACAAGAGCGCGTCCTGCGGGACGTACCCGATGCGCCGCGCTTCGGGAGCGAGCCGGACACCCGCGCCGTCGTCGAGCAGCGGCTGGCCGTCGACGACGACCTTGCCCCGCGCGGGCCGCAGGCCGGCGAGCACCTCGAGCAGCGACGTCTTGCCCGCGCCCGAGGGGCCGAGCACCGCCACCGATGTCGATTCGAGAGTGACGCGCACCTCGAGCGTGAACGAAGCCAGCGGCGCCCGGAAGTCGAGCTCTATCACCCGGCCCCCTTCCCGGCGGGGGCCGGCCGCCTGCGCGTCACCCGCTCGGTCACCCAGATGGCCGCGAAGGCCAGCGCCGTCGTCAACGCCACCAGCCGAAAGGCCGCCGCGTCCTCGCCCAGTTGAACCCTCTGGAAGATGGCCAAGGCCAAGGTCTGCGTCCGGCCGGGAATGTTGCCCGCTACCAGGAAGGTGGCGCCGAACTCGCCCAGCGCCCGCGAGAACGCCAGCACCGCGCCGGCGAGGACGCCCCGCCAGGAAAGCGGCAGGCTCACCCTCAAGAACGTCTGCACCCGCCCGCGCCCCAGAGTGCGCGAGATGCCGGCCAGCCGCGGGTCGACACCCTCGAACGCCGAACGCGCCGAGCGCACCAAGAGGGGGAAGCCCATCACCGCACTCGCCAGCACCACCGCCTTCCAGGTGTAGACGACATCCAGCCCCGCGGCGTCGAGCGCCTGGCCCAGCCCGAACTTTCGCCCGAGCAGCTCGAGCAGCACCATTCCCACCGCGGTGGGGGGCAACACGAGCGGCAGGGACAGCGCCGTCTCGACCAGGCCCGACCCCGGGCCGCGCCACCGGGCCAGTCCGGCGCCGGCCAGCACGCCGAACGGGAAGATGAGGGCGGTCGCCAGCGACGCCGTGCCGAGGGTGAACCAGAGCAGTTGAAGGTCGTCCGACACGCCGCCGGCTTCATACCTCGGATGAGTCTGACGTCAGTACGGCGAGCTGATCTGCTCGACCAGGCCCGTCCGGCGCCTCGGCCCCATGTCACGGATACTGCCAACTACGAGCCTCGGCGGAGTTGCCCAGGCGTAGGCGGGCGGCCGGGGTGCGACGTTGGCAGTATCCGTGACATTCCGGACTCGAGTCGGTGCCGTGCACGGGAGATCTGCCCCCGGGCTTGCCCTTCAGGGCCTGCCTCGACGAACGCCGTCGGGCGCCGAGCCCGATGTTGCGGATACTGCCAACTTCGAGCCTCGGCGGAGTCGCCCAGCCGTACGCGGACGGCCAGGGTGCGACGTTGGCAGTATCCGTAACAAGGCTGGCTCGAGTTGGCGCTGTGCACCGGCGATCTGCCCCCGAGCTTGGCCCTCAGGACTTGCCTCGATGAACGCCGTCGGGCGCCGAGCCCCATGTTGCGGATACTGCCAACTACGAGCCTCGGCGGAGTCGCCCAGCCGTACGCGGACGGCCAGGGTGCGACGTTGGCAGTATCCGTAACAAGGCTGCTCGAGTTGGCGCTGTGCGCCGGCGATCTGCCCCTGAGCTTGGCCCTCAGGGAATGCCTCGACGAACGCCGTCGGGCGCCTTTCCCTGGCACCGACCTGCCCCGCTAGGGCGCGGGCTTCCGGCGTTGGTGCCGGTTCGGCGTTCCCCGGGCTTCCTTCGCCGTGGGGGGCTCGTCTTCGGCCGGCTTCCGCATCCGGGGCGGCGGGTCTTGGCGCGGTTCGGCCAGCTCGCGTTGTTCGGCCTGCTCCACCCTCGCGTCGTCTCCGGCCCGACCCACGCCGTTCCGGGTGGCGACCTCGGTGGCCGCGGCGATCGCCAGCACTCCCGCCACGTAGGCCCCGGCGATGATGAGCGCTCTCACGAGGCGCTCCCGGACCGCCGCGCGCCGATGACCGTCGCCGCCACCAGCACCACCAGCACCGCGACGTGGGTGTAGCCGACCGAGTCCAGCCCGCGCACGAACGCCGACGCCAGCACGAGGAAGGCCGCGGCCGCCGCGCCGAATGCCAGGTAGCGGCCCTGCAACTCACTCGTCAGGGCCGCCCACATTCTACCCAGCCACGCTTCGAACCTGCCCGCCAGGCTCGCGCTGTCGAGGGTAGTCAGCGCCACGGTCGCGGTGTCCACCGTCTGCGCCAGCGCGTCGGCCAGCCTGAAGGTGAGCAACAGGGTGAAGGTCAGGTAGCCGAGCGTCACCGGCAGACCCAGGGCGGCGGCGAGGAACACCGGGTTCGACACCAGGTACTTGGCCGCGAGGAAGTAGAAGAGCGCCCCGAGCAATTCCAGCGCGACGCCGATGCCGGTCGAGGTCGCGACCAGACCCCACACCAGCGCGCCGTTTCGCCGAAGGGCCGCGCGCGACAGCCCCAAGAGTCGCGCGTGCACCGTGGAGTTGATGGCCGCCTCGGGCAACCGCGCCAGAAGCCTCACGTCGAGGTACAGCATCACCGACAGCCGGCCGGCGACGACCGCCGAGGCCAGCGGGATGGGGACGTAGGCGACCATCGCCAGGTCCCACGACACCGCCAGCAGCGACTTTGCCAAGGCAATGCACACCGCCGCCAACAGCGCGACGGGAATGAACGCGAACAGCGCGGTGACGAGGACCACGGCCAGCACGGTCAGGTCGGTGCGGGCCACGCTGCCGAAGAGCCTCCAGAAGCCGCGCCGGTACGCCGCCCGGGCCTTGGTGGGCGCGGCGATGCGGCCGACCACGTCCACGTCTCCTGAACCGAGCTCTTTCACGACATCGAGCGCCGACTCGAGCCGGTACACCAGGCCCATGAACGGCAGGAAGGCCCCGGCGACCATCAGCGCCAGGACGGCCGACGCGGCGGCCACCGGGTGCTCGAGCAGCGTCTTCCACGCGGCAGAGAGCGCCTCGAAGGCGGTGAGCTTGGTGGCGGGCAGGTCGTCGGCCCTCGGAGGCGCGTAACGCGTCGGAGCGGGCGGCGCCGCCGGTGGGTCGGACGGCGTTGGCTTCAGGTCAGCAGGTTGCTCCACGCGCACACCTCTCGTTCACGTCGCGATAACACCTGCCACCCGATGAGTGTGCAAAGAAGTCGGGCCGCACGGCGCGGTTCAGGCGACGAACGTGACGAGGCCGGACGCTCCGTGCCAGAGTCCCGCGGCGCTTCACCGATACCCTCTCGGAGTCACCCGTGCCGAACCCCTCGGCGCGCCTGCTCGCCGCCGGCTGCGTCTTTCTCGTCGCCCTTGGGTGCAAACCCGACGCGCGGTTCAACTCACTCGCCTCGGACGTGACCGTCTTCCGCGACGAGTGGGGCTCGCCGCACGTCTACGCCCGCGCCGCCGAAGACGGCCTGTTCGGCCTCGGCTACGAGACGGCGCGCGACCGGCTGTTCCAGCTCGACCTGGACCGCCGCCGGGCGCTGGGCCGGGAAGCCGAGCTCTTCGGCGAGAAGGCGCTGAAGGACGACCGGCTGGCGAGGGTGCTGGGCTTCGGCCCGGCCGGCGTGGCCGGAGCCGCCGACCTGGAAGCACAGGACCCGAGCGTGCACCGCACGCTGTCGGCCTACGCGCAGGGAATCACGGCCTTCATCGCCGACGCCGCGGCGGGGCGGAACGGCGCCCAATTTCCCCCCGAGTACGCCGACCTCGACCCGGCCTACGTGCCCGGGCCCTGGGCGGTGGCCGACTCGCTGGCGATGCTGAAGGCCGAGCTGTTCCTCTTGGCGGTGCACCCCGAGACCGACCTGCTCGCCTACGCTGTCGGAGCGACGGTGTACGACGGCGACAACATCGTTCACGACCTCTGGCTGCCCGACCCGCTCGAGCCCGTCTACATCACCGCGGGCTTTCCGGCGGCGTCCCAGCACGCCCGGGCAGTTCCCAAGGCTCCGGCCTCGCGCCCTTCGCAGCGGGGGCTGGGCGCCCGGAAGTCGCTCGAATTGGCCGATGCGCTCGCCCACTTCGCCCGCCGGCAGCGAATCGGTCCGGTGGGGGCGTCGAACAACTGGGCGCTGTGCGGGTCGCTCACCGCCTCGGGCGCGCCGATGCTGGCGAACGACCCTCACCTGCCGGTCGACCTGCCCGGCAACCTCTACGAGTTCCACCTCGAGGCGGACGGGCTGCGCGTCGCCGGCTTCGGCATTCCCGGCCTGCCGGCGGCGCTGATGGGCCACAACGAGTCCATCGCCTGGGGAGTGACTACGGTCGAGGCCGACATCTCCGACACCTACCTCGAGCAGACCGAGGGCGACGCCGTCCGCTTCCAGGGCGAGTGGGTGCCGATGCAGGTGCGTGACGAGGTCATCCGGGTGCGGAAGGCGGGCGGTCCGGTGGCCGAGGCGGACGAGGTGACTCAGCGGGTGCGCGTCGTGCCCCACCACGGGCCGGTGCTGTCCGACGCGGTGGACGACCTGACGCCTTTCCTCGGAACGAAGGCCCTGTCGGTGAAGTGGCTCGGCTTCGGCATCAGCCACGAGTCTCGCGCCTTCTACGACCTCGAGCGGGCGCACAACTACGCCGACTTCCACGCCGCGCTGGGGAACTTCGAGGCCGGGCTCTTGAACTTCGTCTTCGCCGGCACCGACGGCGACTTGGGCTACTACCCGCACGCCAGCTACCCGATTCGCGCCCAAATCGACCCGAAGAACCCGCCCTGGGCGGTGGTACCCGGAACCGGCAAGTACGAGTGGACGGGGGCGCTCATCCCCGACGACCGGATTCCGCAGCTCCACAACCCGTCGAGCTGCCGCGTCTTCTCGGCGAACAACGACCCGGCCGGCGTCACCCGCGACGGAGACCCGCTGAACGACGAGTTCTACCTCGGAGGCACCTTCGACTACGGCCTGCGCGCGCGCCGCATTCAGGACCGGCTCGACCTGTTGGCGGGAGGCGGCGTCACCCTCGACGACTTCGCCTCGATGCAAGCGGACGTCCACAGCGGCCTGGCCGACCACTTCCTGCCTCCGTTGTTGCAAGCCGCGCACGCGGCGATGTTGAGCCCCGCGGCGGCCGACCTCTTGGCGGTGCTCGAAGGCTGGGACCGCGAGGATACGGCCGACCAGGTGCCGCCCACCGTCTTCGCCGCGCTCTACTCGCAGCTCATCGTCGACGTCTTCGCCGACGACCTGTCGGTGACTTTCTCGCAGGCGGGCGTCGACGACCGGACCTTCGCCTCGACGCTGGCGCGGCTGGTCGCCGGACTCCCCTCGCGCTCGGGGCACGACTACCTGGGAGGCAAGGCGCCCGCGGAAGTCCTGGTGGGCTCGCTCGAGAAGATTGCGCTCTCGATTCCCGCCGAGCTCGGCGCCGACCGGGCGGCGTGGGCCTGGGGCAAGGTGCACACCAACACCTTCAACCACCCGCTGGGCGGCAAGTACGACATTGGCCCGGTGGGGCTCGCCGGGGGCCAGGCGTCCATCGACGTCGGGCACTACGGCGTCACGGTGGACGGCAAGCCGGTCATCCGCCCCGACGTCTTCGAGGCTCCCAACTGCCGGGTGGTGATTGAGCTGTTGCCGGGAGACGTGACGATGCGGGCGGTGCTGCCGACGGGCGAGAGCGGCGTCCTAGGCGACCCTCATTACGCCGACCAGCTCGACCTCTGGCGGCTGGGCAAGACGCGCGCCGCCCACTTTCGCAGGGACGACGTGGAAGCTCAGGCGCAGTCGAAGAACGTCTTCCCGAGCGGCTTCCCCGCGAAGGGCGCTCCGCACGGCTGAGGAAGCCCGGCCGGCCGACCGATATCCGGCTTGGGACGCTTCGCGTCCAATGCGGCTGCGCGAACGCCGGCCCCGGCGAAGTCCCGCTCTCGGCGATGGGGCTGGCCGCTGCCCTCCGGCGGCGCCGCGCCCGACTTACGGGTGGACCTCGACCAGCTTCCCGCGCAGGCAGCCGGTGATGTCCGCCGGAGCGCCGGGGAAATCCGACGCGTTCAACTGATTGACCGAGGCCATGAAGTCGGCGGCCTTCCACACGTACTCCTTGCCGGTCCAGCCGTGGGTGGCGACCAGGTAGTCCACCCCGTCCTTCTTGAACGTGCCCTCGATGACCGCCCAGTGCGCGCGCTTGCCGCCGTAGAGGCCGGGGTTGCCGACGGGGTCGACGTCGAAGGCGACGAGCGCGGGGTGGTGGCGGGCGACGCAGGCCTTGATGTCGGCGAGGGTGAGGTTGCTCTTCACCGTCGCGTGGTAGCCGAACTTCTCCGCCAGCTTGGCCATGTCGTCGGCGTGGAACATCTCGCCCTGGGTGGTCCAGTGGTTCTCCTTGGCCACGTCGAGCATTCGCTGGTGGGTGTCTTCCTTCCGGCTGTGGCTGTCCGAACGCCACTCGTCGGCGTCCTCCACCAGCGGGTTCAGGTTCGTCTTGTTCTTCTTGTCCCAGAAGTCCATCACCATGCCCAGCGCGTACAGCCCGCAGGTGGGCCCGTCCTGCACGCGGCCCGGCACGTCGGCGCCGACCTTGAGCGCCTCGGTCATCTTCTGGGTCAGCGCCGCGCGGTCGACGACGTTGAAGCTGGTGCCGTTGGCGATGCTGACGGCCAGCGGGTCGGGCTTGGCGACGCGCGGCTTGGCCGGCCGGCGCGGGGCGGCGGGGGGAGTGACGGGACGCGAGCCGATGCGGCGAGGCATGGGAAGCTCCGGGGCGGTTGCGGAGAGCGCCGCGAGCGTGGCTTGGTACAGCCGTCGCGGTCAACGCCGAAGAGCCGGCTCGGGCGGCACGAGAGTCGCAAGGCACGGGCCCAACTTCACGAAACGGCGCCTTCAGGTCTGACATGCGTGACAGGTTTCCGGCAAAAGACGACTGGATTGCCCTGATTGGCCCCGAGCTCGAGGAGAACCTCGCGCTCCGGTCGCTGTCCGCTTCCCTGCAGCGCGCGGGCTTCCGCACCCATCGACCTGGCTACCTGCCTGACCTCGGGACAGTCCTTTCGCGAGCTGCCCGGCCTCGCCGTCCGCGGCGACGACGGCCGCCCGGTGTTGAATGCGACCCGAACCGCTCCCCTGTTGACGTCCCTGCCCCGCCCCGACCGGCGGGGCGAACCCGCCACCTGCCTCGGCCACCGCCTCGCGCCGCTGGTCGGCTCGCGGGGCTGCTACGCCAACTGCTCGTTCTGCTGCATCGCCGCATGGCACGAGGCCGCCTCGCCCGGGAAGCGCTACCGCAACCGGCCGCTGGACGACATCGCCGACGAGGTGGCCGAGCTCCACCACGGGCGCGGCATCGAGGTCTTCGTCTTCCACGACGACAACTTCTTCCTCCCCAACGCCGCGCGAAACTTGGAGCGCATCGGCCACCTCGCCGACCTGCTCGACGCGCGCGGCGTCCACCGCTACGCCACCGTCGTCAAGGCGCGGCCGACCGACGTCCAGCCCGCGGTGTTCGCCACGCTGGTGCACCGCCTCAACTGCATTCGCGCGTACGTGGGCATCGAGACCGACTCGGACCAGGGGCTGTCGACGCTGCATCGCCAGGCCCGCTCGCGGCACAACTGGGAAGCGCTGCGCGTCATCGACGGGCTCGGCCTCTACGCGTGCTTCAACCTCTTGCTCTTCGACCCCGACACGACGCTGGCGAGCCTCGAGGACAACCTGCGCTTCATCGAGGCGCACGCCGAGCACCCCTTCAACTTCGGCCGGGTCGAGCTGTACGCCGGCACGCCGCTGCTCGAGCGGATGCAGACCGAGCACCGCGCGGTGGGCGACTGGCTGCAGTGGGACTACCCGCTCAACGACCGCTCCATCGAGCGCGTGTTCCAGATGGCGACCCGGGCGTTCTACCCGCGCAACTTCTCCAGCACCGCCCTGGCGAACTCGCTGATGTCCACACACTTCGACGTCGCGGTGGCGCGCCACTTCCACCCCCGGGCCTACCGGCGCGCCTGGCTCGACGAAGCGAAGCTGCTCTCCCGAACCCTCGGGTCCGACAGCGCGGAAGGCTTGCGCGGCCTCGTCGCTCACGTGCGCGGCACGTCCAGCGCGGCCGACGACAAGGCGGTCGCCGACGAGCTGGCGTTGCACCTGCGCGAGCTCGAGGCGGCCGTGCGCGACCGGGCGCGCGCCCTCGAGGCCGACATCCGTGAAGCCTTGGTCGAACAAACCACAGTCACCCCAGAGGAGATGTCCCCGTGAGCCGGAAACCCAAACCCGCAGCGAAGCAACTCGTGGCCGAGGCGCTGCCCGCGCCGGGCGCGGTCATCCCGTCGGTGGCTCCCCGGGCGTGCGTGTCGAATCACTTGCGCAGCCTCCTCAGCCTGGGCGCGGCGTCGGCATCGCTCAGTTGCGCGCCGATGGTGTGCGACCCGCTGCCTCCCCCAGCGCAATGCCACAACACCGGAAGCGTGCTGTCGTCCATCGAGGTGTCCACGGCAGCGGTGTCTGGCACCGCGAAGGTGGACGTCGTGGTGCGCCCGGTCGACACCTACCCCGCGGGAGCCGTCGGGCTCACGCTGCTGAACGTCACCGGAGGAACGGCGGCCGAGCAGCCGCCCGCGGCGGGAATCATCGTCACCGAGCGGGTGACGCCCAACTCTTCGACGGGCGTCATCGAGCTGAGCTTCTCGGCGACCTGCGAAGGCGCCGCGGCGGCGGCCATTCACGTGGTGCTGACTCCAACCGGCCCGGACGCGGGAACGGCCGACGGTGGCACGGCGACGTACGCCGTCTCCATCACCGAGCAGTAGGCGAACCAGCCGCCGTTCGGTCCGAGCTGAGTCGAGGGTTCGAATCCCTTCCGCCTCCCGACGAAGTATTCGTTTCCCAGGAAGGGCTCGTTTGTTCCGCCCAGACGCATGGGACAGATCGCAGGGCCCCCGTAGGCGTTGAGGGGAACCATGCAACCGCTTTGCTGCGCGACGAAGAGGACCTGCCTTTGAGCCCCTCAGCCGTCTGCGCCGTTCTTTTCACCCTATTCGACGCGCAACTGGACGGTGGTGCCGCCAGCAATCCACCGTTGAAGGGTGTTGAGCTCCGGGTTCTCAGGTCAGACCACGAGGTGCCGCCGGCATGGCGGTCCCGGTTGCCTAAAGATTTCGACTTCGACAAGGAGGTACTGGCGGTGTCACCCGGCAGCGGCAATGGCGACCGCATCGTTGTCGTCTCGATCTCGTCGGAGGCGCTCTGGCCTCTCAGCCTCGGCGGCCCGCGTGTCGTCAACGCCGGCGCAGACGTCTATCTCGTTGAGCACCCTCCGCCTCCACCCGAGGTGGAGCATCGGGGCTGTAACGATCCCCGGCGCTGCAGCTGTGACCTGAGCTACATCCACGGGCCTCAGCAGCCCGCCCCACGCGCCTATCGACTGCCGAAAAGCACGGGTCGGGCTTTTCAGGTGCTTCGCCCCCAAGGCCCCAGCGTGGCCACGGGCCTCTTCGTACCTGACATTGAGCGCTGTGCGCCTTGCGGCCTTCCCTGTCGCTGACCGCCGTACCCAAAGGCGGCGGCTGTTATTGCCCCGATGGGGTCTCCGCCATGTGAGAAGGGCCTCGTTCCGGTCGGTTGCCGGGGCGAGGTCCTTCGCGTCTCAGTGCATCAGCGCGGGGTGATGGGAAGAGTTCGTTTGTTCTGCCTGGAAGCGGCGACGGCGGCACGGCGACCTGCGCCGTCGCCGTCACCGAGCACTTGGCGAACCCGCCGCCGTTCGGCCCGAGCGGAGTCGAGGGCGGCCTCGAGCTTCCACTCCAAACGTGTCCGCCCGCACCCTCGGGTCGCCCGGTTCGAGCAAGCTGATTTCGGCGCGCAACAGGTCGGGGGGCCGCTCGGTCGAGAAGTAGAACTCGAAGTCCGACACCTGGGCGACCAGGCCAACCCAGAAACTCAAGTCGGGGTGGAGGGTGAAGTGGTCGGCGGTCCACGTCCGGCCGCCCGAGCGAAGCTGCTCGGCGCCGCGCCCACGGAGGCTGACGTTCACCAGCCGTGGCGCGGGCGTGAAGGCGACGGCCAAGAGCTTCACCACCTCGCCGCGGTCGAGCCGAGGCTGCAGGTTGCGCAGCGCCAGCACGAAGCCCGGCCCGCCGAAGGTCTGCCCGGGGATGACTCTCAGGCGCTCGCTCCATCGCCGCGCCTGCTTGAAGGCGGTCGCGTTGCCGCTCAGGAAGTCGACGTGAAACTCTCGACTCACCGCTCCGCCCGGAACCGACTCTTTCCAGTCCCAGCTCTCCTGCGCCAGCTCGGGCACCTGCCGCAGCCTCACGCTCTCCTCGACTTCCCGGCCATCGATGAAGTGGTACCGGGCCCGCACCTCCACCCGGTCGCCGAAAACCTCCTCGACTTCCTCGCCCTCGGCCAGCACCGCGCCGTCCAGGCTGCTCAGCGTCGGGAAGGTGCGCTCGGTGGGTTCGGGGTACACCTGCTCCACGGCCAGGGCAGACCCTGCCCAGAGCGCGGCGCACACCCACCCGGCTCGCGAGGAGGACACCCCGCAAAGTTAGCCACGCCCTTCGCCGCTACGGCGAGGCCGCCTGGGCTGCCGCCGGAGTCTCGACCCAGCAGATGGACGAAGCGCTCACCGAGCGGCTGGCCGCCCAGCGGTCCAGCGCCGAGCGCAGCCGGGCCCGCCCTCCGGCCGGCTCGTCGATGCGGGCGTCGAGGAGGTCCCACCCCGGCGGGAAGTTGCTCGAGTAACCGTTCACCGTCGGCACTCCGGTGTCGAGCGCCGCCCACATCGCGTCGAGCTGAATCTCCTCGCGGCTCCGCCCTCCGCCCGCTTCGGCGTGGAAGAAGGCCGCGCAGCCGGGGCCGACCTGTGACGCCACCGCCCGGGCGCGGGCCCGCAGCTCGTCACGGCTGTACGAGCCCAAGGACTGCCCCTGCTCGAGCACGCAGCCGGCGGCCACCGCGAGCGCCCACCCCTTCCGGCCCGAGCCGCCGAGCCGCTGGAGGAACAGCCCCACCGCCACCGACGCAGGCACGGCGAGCATCAGCCCGACGCGGCAGACGGCCCGAATCGCGGCCGCGCCCGGCACGGCGCCGAACACCCAGCGCCAGGGAGAAAAGTGCCAGCGGTACATCATCGTGCCGAGTACTAGCGTGCCGGTCGCCAGCGCCAACAGCCGCACCAACGGCCGAGAACGTTCCTTCCAGAAGGTCAGCCCCACCACCACCGTCGTCAGCGGACCCAGCCCGATGCGGTGCTCACCTTCCACCGGCAGTTGGCTGAAGGTGGAGAACCGGGCCAGCCACCCGAAGAGCCAGTTGTCGGGGCCCTGGTACAGCCACGACTGCACCCGGGGCAGCATGCCCTCGGCCTCGGAGAAGTCGCGCAACCCCACCGACTTCGCCGCCGTCCAGTACGCCGCGCCGAGAGGAACGAGCGCCACCGCCGACAGCGCGACTCCCAGCACGAGCGGCAGCCGGTGCTTCACCAGGGCCGAGGCAAGCTCGCGGCGGGTGTCCGGCTTCGCCAAGGCCCAGCCCGCGGCGACGAAGAGGCCGAAGCCGAGAAACCACCCGTACAGGTACGTCGCGTAGACCTGCAGCACCAGCCCGCCGAAGAAGAGGGCCGCGTATGTCGCCGGCCGGCGCGGGGCGCGCGCGTCGAACAGGCGCACCAGGCCATAGAGCGCCACCAGCGTGTAGAAGTGCGGCAAGAGGTGCTGGTGGTTCAACTGCGACAGCCGGGCGCCGCCGAACGAGAACAGGAAGGCGGCGCAGGCGGCCGGCAGCGCGTCGAGCCGCAGCCCGCGGCGGAAGAAGACTGTTCCGGCGGCGAAGTTCAGCGCGCCCACCGTCAGCATCCAGAGCTGGAACGCGGTGTCGGGCGCGAAGCCGGCGGCGCGCCACGGGCTGTAGAACGGCAGCACGCCCAAGAGCAGCTCGGAGTACGCGGCGGTACCGGGCTCGGGGAAGAAGACCGGCGGGCTGAGCAGCGCGACCTGCCCTCCGCCGAACAGCCAGCGGTGGCCGTGCTCGAGCACGAAGTTGAGGTGGCGGGTGTCTCCCGCGTCGCTCTGCACCCGGGCGAACCCCGAGAACAGCGTCGGGTAGAACGCCATCGCCATCCCCAGCGCCCCGAAGACGGCGACCGGGACGACGAGGCTGGCGAGCCGAGCTCGCCGGCTTGGCCTGGCACCGGGCGGGAGAGCTTCCCCTCGGACGTCGGCGTGCTTCACGGCGGGTAACTTGCCCTGCCTGGCGGTCCTTTGCACCGTTCATGAGTGGGCGTTCGAGGACCGCCTGCTTCCACAATCGCTTGCTCCGGTTCTCGCGCGTGGTCAGCAATTACGGATGGGACTCTACCGGGCAACGCGTATCGCCACCTTCCTCGGAGTCCTCGGCCTCGCGGTCGGGTGCGATAACGGCGAGGGCCGCGAGAACCCCTTTCAGGCCCGGGCGCGCCTGAAGGCCGCCGCCCGTCCGTCGGCGGCGCTGGTCGCCCGCACCGCGGCGCAGGCGCCGGAGCCCGCCTCGGACGGCGAGAAGGAAGCGCTTCACGTCTGGACGTCCCGGTGCATCACCTGCCACGGGCCGAAGGGCGACGGCGACGGCCCGGCGGGAGCCAGCCTTTCGCCGAAGCCCGCCAAGTTCAGCGACCCGGCGTGGCAGGCGAGTATCAGCGACCAGGAAATCCTGATGGCCATCGTCGGCGGCGGCCAGTCGGTCGCCAAGAGCCCGGCGATGGTGCCGAACCCCGACCTGGCGCTGAAGCCCGAAGTCGTCGAAGCGCTGCGCGCGAAGGTCCGGAGCATGGTGCAGAAGTAGCGTCGGGACGCGGTTGCATTCGCCTGGCGGCCAGCGTAGTTCCGCGCCATGGCCGAGAAACTGCTGACGCGCGAGAAGGGCTTTTCCGAGTGGTACGTGGACGTGGTGCTGAAGGCCAAGCTCGCGGATTACTCCGATGTGAAGGGCTGCATGGTCATCCGCCCGAATGGCTACGCCATCTGGGAGAACATGCAGCGCGTCCTCGACAAGATGTTCAAGGACACCGGGCACCGGAACGCCTACTTCCCGCTGCTCATCCCGGAAAGCTTCCTGCGCAAGGAAGCCGAGCACGTGGAAGGCTTCGCCCCGCAGCTCGCGGTGGTGACGCACGCCGGCGGCAAGAAGCTGGAAGAGGCCTACGTCATCCGGCCGACGTCCGAGACCATCATCAACTCGATGTTCTCGCGGTGGATTCAGAGCTACCGCGACCTGCCCCTGTTGCTCAACCAGTGGGCCAACGTGATGCGCTGGGAAATGCGCACCCGGCTGTTCCTGCGCACCACCGAATTCCTCTGGCAAGAAGGCCACACCTGCCACGAGACCGAGAAGGAAGCCGAGGACGAGACCCTGAAGATGCTCGAGGTCTACCGCGCCTTCGCCGAGGACTACATGGCGATGCCGGTGCTCGCCGGGCGTAAGTCCGACAGCGAGAAGTTCGCCGGCGCGCTGCGCACGTATTCCATCGAAGCGATGATGCAGGACAAGAAGGCGCTGCAGGCGGGCACCTCGCACGCGCTCGGGCAGAACTTCGCCAAGGCGTTCAACACCCAGTTCCAGGGGCGCGACGGCAAGCAGGCCTACGTCTGGCAGTCGTCCTGGGGGGTGTCGACGCGGCTCATCGGAGGGCTCATCCTCACCCACTCCGACGACGCCGGCTTCGTGGCGCCGCCAAAGCTGGCCGCCACCCACGTCGTCATCATCATCATCGGCAGGACTCCCGAGGAACGGGGGCCGGTGCGCGAGAAGGCCCACGCGCTCGCCGCCGACCTGAAGAAGGCCGGGCTCGGAGTCATCGTCGACGACGACGAGTCGAAGGGGCCGGGCTTCAAGTACTTCGAGTACGAGCTGCAGGGCGTCTGCCTGCGCGTCGAGCTTGGGCCGAAGGACCTGGCGAAGGAACAGGTGGTGATGGTGCGACGCGACACCCGCCAGAAGGACTTCGTGCCCATCTCCCAGGCGGTCGCCCACGCGGAAGGCATGCTCGACCAGATGCAGAAAGACCTGTTCGCCAAGGCGAAGAAGCTGCGCGACGACAGCACCTTCGAGGTGAATTCCTACGACGAGCTGAAGGCCAAGGCCGACGCGGGCTTCATGCTCGCGCACTGGTGCGAAGACCCGGCGTGCGAGGCGCGCATCAAGGAAGAGACCGCGGCGACGACGCGCAACCGCCCCTTCACCCTCGAGCAGAAGCCGGGCGCGTGCGTGGCCTGCGGCAAGCCTTCGCCCGGCCGCATCGTCTTCTCCAAGGCCTACTAGATCGTCAGCGGCCTACTTGTCCCACTGCACAAGCTTGCGGCCTTCGGCGGTGCGTTCGGCCTTGCCTTGCGCCAAGAGCGCGCCGGTCTTCGCGTCGAGCAACTGAAACCGTTCCTGGAACGCCAGCGGCCCGGTCGGGACACTCTTCCGCGCATCGACCAGGACGTACGACTTCGACCCCCAGCCGCCCTTGCCGGGGAAGGAGTAGGCCCGCGACTCGTCGCCCCCGGCCTGCTTTCGCACCGTGAGCAGCGAATTCGTCACCGCCGAGCGCACCTCGGGCTTGAGGGCCGACAGCTTCACCACCTGGGGCCCGTACGAGCCCGAGGCGTCGTTGACCCAGAAGGCGACCGCGGCCTTGGCCTGTTCGGCCTGGCGGTGCGACGCCCGGGGCGCCACCGCGCGCGGGGCTCCGGTGTCCCACGCCGGTTTCCACGAGAAGGAGAGCGTCGCTTCCTGGGGCCGGGGCCCGTCAGCCCGCGGACCGGCGCCGTTCATCTCGGGCGGGGCGGGGGCCCCGGGACCGCCCGCGAGCCGGAAGCGGACGCCGGTGCAGCCCTGTCGGGCCAGCTCGGCCTCGACCAGCTTCATCGCCTGGACGCGGCAACCGGGGTCGAGTAGGTCCCGTTCGGCGGAGCCACCGCGTTGAGCTGCAGCGGAGGCCCCACCGGCAGGCCGTCCGGGTCGAGCTCCTGCGCGTGCGCGTCATTGCTTTCACCCTCGTGAAAGGCGAGCAGGTAGCGCGGGCGATGCAGTCGTACTGCCCCGGTTCCTGGTCGCCGAGCCGAAGCTCGGGTCGTAGCGGCCCGGTGGGGCTGACCGTCCTCGCGAACAGCACCCAGCCGTTCGAGCGGACCTGGTATTCGCGCGAGCTGGAGTACGCGACCAGGAAGCAAATCCGGGACCCCCGCGACGGACACCTGGCCAGTGCAACCAAGGGAATCGCATCTTCGGTTGAGGGGTCTCGGACGCACTGCGTGGGGACCTTCCCGCTGGCGCGTTCCACTGCATCGGCCTTTACCATCGCCTTGTCGGGTCTTCACCTGTCCGAGCGCGGCCGCGAATTAGATGCGATCGCGCTGAGGAGTGAGCGGATCCCGCCCGGGGGGGCGGTCGAAAAAGCGGC
>JAHFDQ010000310.1 GCA_023248915.1 Archangiaceae bacterium
AGCGACGCGCCTCCCTGCGAGGCCGGCCGCGCCCGAGGAGCGCCGCCCGAGGCCGGTTCGGGCCGCGGCTTGATGGGGGGCGGCGAGACACGGCGGGTAATCTCGGAGAGCTCGGCGAACAATTCGCCCGCCGACTTGAACCGGGCGGCGGGGTTTGCGTTGAGGGCCCTCCGGTACAGGCCCTCGGCGGCCGGCGGCACGTCGGGGTTGCGCCGCCCCAACTCGGGCACCGACTCGTCGGGGACGAGCCCCGACAGCATCTCGCCGATGATGACGCCCAGCGAGTAGATGTCGGACCGGGTGTCGACGTCGCCGCCGTCGACGAACTCGGGCGCCAGGTAGCGGTCGGCCTTGCGCGGCCGCATCGCCTGCACGAACGGCAGCCGGGGAATGGCGAGCCCCAGCGCGTAGTCGGTGACCTTGAGCAGGTCGGGCAGCACGATGACGTTCTCGGGCTTCACGTCCGAGTGAGGGCCGAGCTTCACCGAGCCGTCGAGCGACGCGGCGATCTGCCCGACGATGGGCTCGATCTCGCGCAAGGAGAAGAACTGCCCCTTGGCGATGCGGAGGTCGATGATCTTCCGCAGCGTCAGCCCCTCGAGGAACTGCATGGTGAAGTAGGGCCGGTCGTTGTCCTCGCCCTCTTCGTAGACCCTGAGCAGGTTGGGGTGCGCGAGCTTCCGGCCCACCCGCATCGCCTTGGCGAACGCCTTGCGCTCGTCGGCGGTCTGCACCAGCCGCGGGTTGATGACCTTGATGGCGACCTCGACGTCCACTTCCTGGTCGTGCGCGCGAAAGACGAAGCCGAGCGGCCCCGCCCCCACCGTGTCCTTCACCCGGTAGCGCCCGGCGATGACGTCGTCGGGCTTGTAGGGGGCTCCCTCGATGGCGTTGGCCGCGGGCCGCTTGCGAGAGAAAGTCGCCGTCGCTTGGCGCACGCCACCGCCGGCCAGCTTTTGGCCGCAGCTTCCACAACTCTCGCTGGAGTCAGGGACGTGACTGCCGCAGCGGTAACAGAGCAATGGGGAGAAGCTCCTGCTCCCGACCGGCGAGAGATCGGGCGAAAGTTTCTACCGTTCTTCCGCCCCATTCAGCAAGAAAGCCGGCCCTTTCCAAGTTCCCCCGCCGGCCGGCCCGATGTGGGTCGAGGTACGACCTCGCCCGGCGTGCCGCCTCCCGCCGGCGAGGGAAGTCGCCTGCTCCCCGACGGGCAGTAGAATCGGCCGGGGCTTCGCGCGGGCCCGAGCCCGCACCGGGGGACGTCGAAATCATGGTGCCAGATCGGAGTCCGTGGCTGTTCGCCGCCGTGATGCCCTTGCTGGCGGCGCAGACGTTTCGGGTCGGGTGCGACTGCGGCGGGCGCACGGCCGCTCCGCCCTGCATCGGCGCGGAGTGCGTTGCCCCCGCGGACGACGGAGGCGAGGACGCCGGACTCCTGGCAGAGGATGCCGGAACCGACGCCGGCCTTCCCGATGACGGGGGCACCGACGCCGGCCTTTCCGCCGACGGAGGCGCCGACGCCGGCCCCCCCGATGACGGCGGCGCCGACGCCGGCCTTCCCGATGACGGCGGCGCTGACTCCGGCCTCCCCGATGACGGAGGCGGCGACGCCGGCCTCCCAGATGACGGCGGCACCGACGCCGGCCCCCCCGACGACGCCGGCACCGACGCGGGCCCTCCCAACGACGCGGGCTTCGACGCGGGCTCGCTCGGCCCGTTCGACATCACCGGCGTCACCGGCAACGCGGACGTCACCGCCGACGACTGGCTCGCCACCACCGTCCACCCGACGGCCAATTGGACGGCCTCGACCGGAGCCTCCACCTACGACGTGGTGATTCGGGACGCCGCCGACACCACCAACGTCTGCGGCCCCCTCGGCACTTCCGCCACGAGCTTCGACTTCGCCGGTTGCTCGCTCGTCGACGGCACCACCTACCTCGTCAGAGTCACCGCCCACGCCACCGGCGAGGCGCGAACCGCTACCAACGATGGCTTCGCCTTCACGGTGGACACCACCCCACCCGGCGCCTTCTCCATCACCGGGGCGACCGGCAACCTGGACGTGACGGCCGACGCCTGGCTGGCGACGACGCTCGTGCCCACGGCCAACTGGAACGCGGCGGCGGGGGCCTCCAGCTACGACGTCGTCATCCGAAGCGCCGCGGACACGGTCGACGTATGCGCGGTTCAGACGATCTCTACCCCAAGCTTCCAGTTCGCGGGCTGCACGCTGGTGGACGGCCTGGCCTACCGGATCAGGGTCATCGCCACAGACGCGCTGGGAAACGCCACTCTCGCGACCAACGACGGCTTCGTCTTCACCGTGGACGATTCGCCCCCCGCCGCGTTCGCAATCACCGGCGCGACGGGCGGCCTGGACGTCACCGCCGACGCCTGGCTGGGCATGACGCTCTACCCGACCGCCAACTGGGGCGCCGCCGCAGGAGCCGCGAGCTACGACGTGGTCATCCGGAACGCCGCAGACACCGCCGATGCCTGCCCGATGCAGACGACGGCGAGCGGCCTCTACGACTTCTCGGCCTGCGCCCTGACGGACGCCACCACCTACCTCATCAAGGTCACCGCCACCGACGCCCTGGGCAACCTGGGGCCTGCGTCCAACGACGGGTTCTCGTTCACCGTGGACGATTCGCCGCCCGCCGCGCCCGTGTTCAGCGCGCCTGGCTCGAGCACCGTGGTGTTCACCCCGGGCTTCACCTGCGCCTGGACCGCGTCGGACTCGGGCTCGGGGCTGAAGGCTTCCGGCACCTATCTGGTGGAACAGTTCTCGGGAGCGGGCTGCGCGGGGAGCCCCACGTCGTCCGGCACGCAGACCGCCGCTAGCTTCGGGCTCACCGGCATGGCGCCAGGCGCGGCGTACTCGGTCCGGGTCACCGCCTATGACGGCGTCGGCAACGTCAGCTCGACGACGTGCTCGCCGAGCGTGACGCGGGCCGGGGCGCCGACGCTGACGCTGTCGGACCCGGTCACGAGCTCAGAGACCGTCGCGTCGAATCAGACCGTCGATGCCGCCCTCGGCGGCGACTCGATCGCCGCCCAGTGGTGCCTCAGCGAAACCCAACCGACGGCCCCGGCGACCGGAGCGGCCCCCTGCACCGGCGGCGGAGGCGCCGCGAACGGCTGGTACACGGCCCGGCCGACGACGTTCACCTTGTCGCTGGGCGACAGCAACAAGACGGTCTGGCTCTGGCTGGCCGACGCGGCGGGAAACGTGAGCTCGAGCGGCGCGTCGGCGGCCATCGACCTCCGGCTGGGCGACATCTGGCTGACCTACGCGGTGAGCCCCGGGAACGAGCTGCGAAGCCGGAGTTGGAACGCGACGACCCGACTCTGGACGGCGGCCGCCGTCGAACCGGTGGCCCTGTCCGGGGGAGTCCGCTTCCTGATTTCCCGGCTCGCCGCGAACCGGAACCTGGTCGGGGCCCTGTCGAGCACCGGAACGACAGGAGTGCTCAGCATGCTCGAGTCGTTCCAGGCGCCGTGGGCGACCGCCTTCACCAGCTCGGCCATCGCCGATGCCAACACCGTCCGCCGCGGGTACGACATCGCGGTCGAGGCGGTGTCGAAGGATGTCCTGGTGGTCTACTCGGACAACGGCAACAGCCCGAAGTACCGCACCTTCACCACGAGCTGGTCCGGCGAGGCGAGCGTCTTCTCGACGCCGCCGGGTGCCGGCGTGGTCGAGTGGGTGGACCTGGTCGAGCGCCCCGGCTCGAACGAGATCACCCTCCTGTACGCCGACTCGGGCGGCGTCTTGTTCTCCGTCGTCTGGAATGGCTCGGCCTGGGCCACGGCTCAGGTTCAGACGCTCGAGACCACGCTGACCACCCTCAACTGGCAAACCTTCGGCGGCGCCTACGAGCGCCTGAGCGGAAACCTGCTGGCCGTCTGGTCGCACCCCGGCGCCGGCGCTCTGGGCTTCACCTGGGCGGTGAAGTCGGCGGCGAGCAACACCTTCGGCGCGCCGACCGAACACACCATGATGACTCGGCCCGGCCCTCTCTCCATTGCGGCCGAGCCCGGCACCAACCGGATCGCGGTCGCCTATGACGAGCTCACCTGCGGAGGCGGCTCGTGCGACGACTTCTACGCCGCCGTCTGGGACGGCGCGACCTGGTCCTATCCGCCGTCACCGCTGAATCCAGACATCACGGCGTACTACTTCAGTCGAACCGGCTCCATGCCCGTGGCCGTCGGCTGGGTGGGCACCACCGGCACCGCGGTCGCCGTCTACTCGCAACCCGCGGCGGCGGTCAGTTGGGCGCGGTGGACCGCGGGCACCGGGTTTGTGCTGCAGACCAGCGCGGCGGTGAACCCGGCCTGGGCCGAGCAGGCCAGCTTCCAGTTGGTCAGCCCGGCGGGCTCGCCGGTACTCCTTCTCCTCGCCTCGGACGTCAGCGGCGCCCTCTGGGCGAAGAGCTACGACGGCGCGACCTGGGCCAACACCGAGGGTGGCGCCGCGCTCGACACCACGCTCTCGAACCTCACCGGAGTGCCGTTCTCCGCCGTGGCGCGGTAGTCAGCCGCCGCCTCGGCCGAACCCTCCCCGGTTCGGCCACTCGCCCCCTACTTCGCCCCGGTCGACCCGAAGCCGCCGGCGCCGCGGTCGGACGCCGAGAGCGCGTCGACCTCGACCACCTCGGCGCGGGCGACCGGCGACACCACGAGCTGGGCGATGCGGTCGCCCCGCCTAACCGTGAAGGGCACGTTCGACACGTTGGCGAGAATGACTTTGACCTCGCCGCGGTAGTCGGCGTCGATGGTGCCGGGCGAGTTCAGGCAGGTGACGCCGTGCTTGAGCGCGAGGCCGGACCGCGGCCGCACCTGGCCCTCGTAGCCGGGTGGAATCTCAAGCTCGAGCCCGGTTGGAACCGCTTGGCGTTCGAGCGCGCCCAGGGTGACGGGGGCGTCGACATCGGCCCTCAAATCGAGCCCGGCAGCCAGGGCGGTCTCGTACCTAGGGAGTGGCAAGTCGGTACCCGGTCGAACGCGCCGGACCTTGAGAGGAACCATTGGGTCCTCCTACCACGGCAGCGCTTACATCGGAGCCTGGCGCGACGGGGCCAGCGACGGGCCGGTTCCTGGGTGGCCGGAGGGCGCATGGTACCCTTTGACTTGGCTCTGCCGATGGCTTCCTCCCGTCTCAGCTGGGCGTTCGCGCTGGCGTGGCCGCTCGTGGCGGCTCCGACGTACCAGGTGGGGTGCGAGTGCGGAGGGCTGTGGCCGAGGCACACCGTGGACTCACCCGACGCGGGCGACGACGCAGGGTCCGATGACGCGGACGTGGACTCGGGTCAGGACGGTGGAGACGACGCAGGCCCGGGAACGGATGCTGGAGCCGACGCCGGGGGAGACGGCGGCGACGATGCCGGTCTGGCCGACGGCGGCTTCGACGCCGGGCCTCCCGACTCGGGCGCCGACGCTGGGCCTCCCGACGCCGGCATCGACGCCGGCCCGCCGGACTCGGGCGCCGATGCTGGGCCGCCCGATTCCGGTCTCGACGCCGGGCCTCCCGACGCTGGCGTCGCGTTCCAGCTTGCGATCACCACCGCCGCGCTCACCCTCATCGACGGCGCCTGCGTGGGTCCGGTGTCGTTTGAGCTTCGCGACTCGTCCGGCAACCCCGTGACGGCGGGTCAGGCAACGACCGTGGCGTTCGACGTCAGTCCCTTGGGGCCCGTGTCCCTGTTCTCGGACAGCGGGTGCACGAGCTCGGCGGCCTCGGCGACCCTGGCCATCGGCGCGTCCGGCGGCGACTTGTACGTTCGGGGGACCGCCCCCGGCGCCGCGCTGTTGACGCTGTCGAGCTCGGGGTTGGCCTCGGTCAGCCAGACCGAGACGGTGCTGGCCGTGGCCCGCGGCGGCAGTTGCGTCCTGCCGGCCGGGGTCACCTCGGTGGCCTGCCCCATCGCGCCGCCGCAGCTCGACACCAGCCACACCATGCTCTTCTTCGCCGCCACCGGGGTGGACTCCTGGCCCACCTACGGAGAGGTGCGCTGCGTGCTCACGGGCCCTTCCGCCGTCACCTGCGACCGCGAGACCAGCGGCACCGTGCTGGGAATCCAATGGCAGACGCTCGAACCCGCTTCCGGCGTGCAGGTGCAGCACCTGAGCTACAGCTGCGCAGACGTGACGGCGTTCAGCGTCACCGTTCAGCCGGTCATCCTGAGCTCCGCGTTCGTG
Organism: Archangiaceae bacterium; assembly: GCA_023248915.1. Lineage (GTDB taxonomy): Bacteria > Myxococcota > Myxococcia > Myxococcales > Myxococcaceae > JAHFDQ01. Next base: position 6,208 of record JAHFDQ010000310.1, read on the forward strand.
CTCGGCAGCCACCACGCGGACGGTTCGCTGTTCAACGACGACGACTTCATCACCCGCGAGCTGGCGACCTCGACGCGGGTGGACATCGTCACGGGCACCGGCGACCCGTGCGGCATCCAGGGAGGAACTCCGCTGTCGGGTGCTCTCGAGGTGGTCGAGGTCTCGGGCGCTTCGGTGACCCGCGGCGTCACCGGCCAGATGACCACCCAGTCGCTGGTGGTCAGCGGCCTGACCGCCGTCGACCCTACCTCCACGGCCCTGCTGTTCAGCGAGAGGGTCTACCAGATGGCCGATTCCATCTGCGACCACGGGGTGCGTGGTGAAATGACCAGCCCGACGTCAATCAGCTTCACCCGGGGGCAAGGCAGCTCGGTCGGCAGTTGCCTGGACTCCACCGTGCAGGCCATCGCCTGGGAAAGGGTCGACTTCGGGGCGCGGGCGCGCGTCGTCCCCTTCACGGTCGCGCTCGACGCCGGGGTTGCCACCGCCACCGCCGGCATCGCTTCGGTGGACTCGACGCGCACGGTGCTGTTCTCGACCAACGTCACCCTCAATGGCCAGACGCTGGGCGAAGGCGGGTTCAACGGCTCGGGCGCCGCGGGCGAACAGTCGGCGACGTTCAACCTGACGTCACCGACCCAGGTGACCCTGGACCGCGCCTTGTCGAGCGGGCCCGCGAAGTTCACCGGCCAAGCGGTGGAGTGGGTGCCGTAGCTTCGAGGCCCCGGTTTTCGACGAGGAACCTGGGCGCCAACAGCTTCCCGAGCTGGCGGTTCGCTCCCGCGACGAAGAGCTCGCGCGAGAGGTAGGCGAGCACGAGGAGGGCGAGCGTGAGCAGCGCGCGCAGTCCGCTCACCCAGTAGACCGAAACCAGCAGCACGCGAACCGAAGACGGGCCTCCCGTGTCGACCAGCTCTCGCGAGAAGTCGCTCCGCTGCGCTCCGGCGGGGACCTCGAATCGGGCAGGCAGCCCCCGGTAGGTCCCGGTCGCCACCAGAGCGGCGTCAAGGTCGGCGCCCATCCGCCCCGGGTGGGGCCCGACGCCACCCGCAAGCGCGTCAGCGGACATACCGTAGAGCCGCCGGACGTTGTCGCCGAAGACGGTGGTCACTCCGACGATGAGCAGTGCGCCGAGAACCACAGTCGTGACGACTCCGACGAGCGTTGACGGCGCCGGGAGCACCGAGCCCCTCGGCAGGTCGCGCAGCCACGACAAGAGCCACAGCATCGAACCGGCGGCGAGGGCGAAGACGACCACCCAGTA
>JAHFDQ010000311.1:0-3440 GCA_023248915.1 Archangiaceae bacterium
AACCAGACCGAGGTGTAGGCGATGCCCACCGCGAAGCCTGTGCCCGCCAGCCCGAAGCCGAGCGACCCCAGCGCGAAGCTCTCGAAGCTGTTGGCATACGAGAGCAGGAAGGCGGCGACCGCGGCGATCAGCATCACCCCGGGGAAGACGTACTTCCCGCCGTAGCGGTCGGTGAGCAAGCCCACCGGCAGCCGGAAGATCGACCCGGTCAGCACCGGAATGCCCAACAGCCAGCCGACCTGCACCTTGTCGAACTGGAAGATGCGGTTGTCCACCAGGTAGGTGACGAGCACCCCGTTCATCATCCACACCGCGAAGCACGCTGTGAACGCCAGCGTGTTCAGCGTGAGGACGGACGCCGCTTTTCCCTTGTCGGTCATGGGTTCAGGCTCCAGCGCGGGTGCGCACCGATTTCCGGTCGCGGTATCAGATGACGAGCTGCGCGCGGCGCCACAGGTACGGAATGGGCGCCACCAGCACGTGCATCAGGCGGGTGAACGAGAAGATGGTGAAGAGGGAGAAGGCGCCGAGCACGTGCAGCTGCACCATCAAGGGCACGCTCGCCATCAGCTGAACGTCGGGAGCGGCGAGGAAGATCGACCGCAGGTACGGCACGGCGACCTGCACGTACCAGGCAGAGCCCCAGCGCAGGTACAGGGCGATGTACAGGCCCGACACCGCCTGCCACACCAACAGCGAATGGACCACGTAGTCGAGCGGGCTGGTCACCACCCGCAGCCGCTTCGAGAACAGCCGGCGGCGGATGAGCAGCACCAGCCCCAAGAGGAACATCAGGCCCGCGACGAAGCCGGTGAGCTCCAGCACCAGAAGCCGCAACGGCGTCGAGGCGAAGAGCTGCACCTCGCGCGGAATGAGGAAGCCGGTCAGGTGCCCCCAGAAGAGCGTCAGCACTCCCAGATGGAATGGCACCGAGCCCCAGAACAGCCGCTGGCTCTCGAGGAACTGCGAGGACAGCGACGAGATGGTGTACTGGTTCGACCGATACCGCTGAATCGAGATGACCAGCAACAGCACCACCGCCACGTACGGAAACGCCCCGAAGAAGAGCGCGTTGTAGAGGTTCATCGGACGGCGCCTCCCACTTCGTCGTGGCGGTTCGCGGCCATCGGCGGGCCCAGCGGTTCCATGCCGGGCACCACCCGCAGCCGGTCTTCCGGAATCGGGCGAATCTCAGTGATCCCGAAGTCGGCGCACAAGAGCGCGCGAGCCGCGGCCAGCAGCATGCGGTACGGGTTCGACGCGTCGTTGAAGGCGCCGAGAATCTTCGAGACGACCGGCAGAATCGCCTCGTCGGCCAGGCTCGCCGCCTCGTCGCCCTCGAGCTTCGCCAACAGCCGCAGCACCACCGGCAGGTGGTCGGCCAGCTCGCTGCGCTGGTCGATGCCGTGCGCGCGGACGGCGCCCTGCACCTTCACCAGGAAGATGCCGCGCTTGTACGACTCGCCGAAGAGCTGGTAGCCGAGGTCGAGGCTGTGGCCCGGCGAGAAGTCGAAGCTGCGCGCGTAGAGCTCTTCCAGCTCTCGCTCGTCGGCGCTCGCGGCGTAGACGCCGAAGGCCTCGACCGACGACGCCGCCTCGGCGCTGGACGGCAGCAGGGCCAGGCGGCACCGTTCGGCCAGGGCGGTGAGCCCCGGTTCGGGATACTCGAGCAATTCGGCCAACAGCTCGTACCGGTGCGCGCTCATGACACCCTCTCAGGCTTCTGGCGGAAACCCACGCCGGTGGCGCCCTTGAACTCGAGCGGGTCGGTCAAGGCGGCGATCGCCTCTTCGCGGTGCGACGGCGGAATCACGAAGCGCTCGTCGAACAGCGGCAGCGACGTCAGCCGGTAGATGGCCTCGGCCTCTTCGCGGGTGCAGTCGGCCTCGGCCAAGAGCGCGTCCACCATCGCGGCGGGCACGTCGCCCACCTCGCCCTGCCGCCGCACGTACCGGACCGACATCAGCTTGCGCAGCGCGTAGCGGACCTTGCCCACGTTGCCCGCCGAGAACAGCCGCGCCAGGTACTCGATCGGCAGTCGCGCCGAGTCGAGCGTGCCGAACAGGTTCGGGCTGGTCGCGTCGTACGCGTCGCCCTTGCCGTTGCCGATGATCGGCAAGAGGGGCGGAACGTAGAAGAGCATCGGCAACGTTCGGAACTCGATGTGCAGGGGCAGCGCGATGCCCCAGCGCTTGACGAACTTGTAGACGGGGGACGCCTGGGCCGACTCGATCACCGTGTCGTGGATTCCGTTCTCCTTGGCGGCGCGAATCACCTCGGGGTCGAACGGGTCGAGAATCATCTTCCGCTGCGCGTCGACCAACTGGTCGTCGGGCAGGCTGGCGGTCGCCTCGATCTGGTCGGCGTCGTACAACAGCACGCCCAGGTAACGGATGCGGCCCACGCAGCTGTGGAAGCACGCGGGCGCCTGGCCGGTCTCGAGCCTTGGGAAGCACAAGATGCACTTCTCGCTCTTGCCCGCCGCCCAGTTGAAGTAGGTCTTCTTGTACGGGCAGGCCGACACGCAGTGGCGCCACGACCGGCAGCGCGCCTGGTTCAGCACCACCACGCCGTCCTCGCCGCGCTTGTACAAGGCCCCCGACGGGCAGGACGCCACGCAGGCCGGGTTCGAGCAGTGGTTGCAGATTCGCGGCAGGTAGAAGAACACCAGCCGTTCGATCTCGAAGATCTGCTCGCGCTGCGCCGGGGTGAGCGCGGTCAGGTTCGGGTCGTTGGCCGCGTACAGGGGCGAACCCGACAGGTCGTCGTCCCAGTTCGGGCCCGAGGTGATCTCGATCGGTTCGCCGGTGATCATCGACACCGCGCGCGCGGTCGGCTGGTCGTCGCCGGCCGGGGCGGTGAAGAGGTCTTCGTACCGGTAGGTCCACGGCTCGTAGTAGTCGTCGATGACCGGCAGCTTGGGGTTGTGGAAGATGTTGGTGAGGCCGCGGTACCGCCCCGAGGCGCGCAGGTGCGGCTTGCCGTCCTTCACTTCCCAGCCGCCGGAGTACTGCGACTGGTCTTCCCACGCCGTCGGGTAGCCGGTGCCCGGCTTGGTCTCGACGTTGTTCCACCACATGTACTCCGCGCCCTTGCGGTCGGTCCAAACGTTCTTGCAGGCGATCGAGCAGGTGTGGCACCCGATGCACTTGTCGAGGTGGAACACCATCGACACCTGTGAGCGGACGTCCATGATGGTTTCCTCGCCTGCCTAGAAGGTGACTTTGTCGAGCTTGCGGACCATCACGTGCGTGTCGCGGTTCACGCCGGTGGGGCCCCAGTAGTTGAAGTGGAAGGTGAACTGGCCGTACCCGCCGACCATCAACAGCGGCTTCAGGCGCACCCGGGTGAGGCTGTTGTGGCCGCCGGCGCGCCGGTTGCCGCGCAGGGGCGACTTGGGCACGTTCAGGGTGCGCTCGGGCGAGTGGTACTGAATGCAG